>CAZAGA010000491.1:0-2510 GCA_964484335.1 uncultured Anaerolineaceae bacterium | reverse complement strand
CTGGTCGGCGCCTTTGGCCTGTTCGAATACGAGCTTGCTCGCAATGCCTCCATCGCCGAAGCCCGCACAGTCGCTGTTAACGTGGTCATCTTCGTCCAGCTCTTCTACCTGTTCAACTCCCGTTCACTTACCCGCTCGCCATTCAGCCTGGGTTTCTTGTCTAACCCCTGGGCAATTGGCGGTGCAGTCTTGATGACCCTGCTCCAGTTGCTCTATACCTATGCACCTTTTATGCACGAGATCTTTGGCAGCGCACCGATTTCCCTGGTCTTGTGGCTGGACGTCCTGGCTGTCAGCCTGGTGGCCTATGTCATCGTCGAAATCGAAAAATGGTTCAATAGAAAGCGAGCTGGCTGACCACTTTAATCAAAAACCAATCTCCTGCTAAATTAATTCTAACCTAAAAGTTAGAATAATAGTGTACAATATATATACATTTCATGTACACAATAAGGAGGTTGCGATGAAATGGTCTTGGAAAATTGGTACTTTCGCAGGAATCGACGTGTTCTTGCACGCCACGTTCCTGTTGATTATCGGCTGGGTCGGTCTGAGCTATTATCAGCAGACCGGCACCCTCGGCGGAGCGCTGCAGGGTATTCTCTTCACTCTCATCTTATTTGGCTGTGTCGTGCTACATGAGTATGGGCACGCTCTGACCGCGCGCCGCTACGGGATTAAAACCCGCGACATCACCCTATACCCGATCGGCGGTGTCGCCCGCCTCGAACGCATGCCGGATAAGCCCATCCAGGAATTCTGGGTCGCCCTGGCAGGTCCAGCAGTCAACGTCGCCATTGCCGCAGTCCTCTTCGTCTGGCTGCTCATCTCTGGAACCGCCCAGCCCGTCTCGAGCCTCAGCTTAACCGGTGGGCCGTTGGCCGAACGCCTCTTGATCGTCAATCTCTCTCTGGTGCTCTTCAACCTGATTCCTGCCTTCCCAATGGACGGCGGCCGCGTCCTGCGCTCGTTGCTGGCTCTGCGCCTCGAATATACCCGCGCTACCCAGATTGCTGCTACCATCGGCCAGGCTATGGCCTTCCTGTTCGGCTTCATCGGCCTGTTCACCAACCCCTTCCTGGTCTTCATCGCCTTCTTTGTCTGGATCGGCGCTGCCCAGGAAGCTTCGATGGTACAGATGAAGACCGCTCTCGGCGGTATTCCAGTCAATCGGGCCATGCTAACTGAATTCCGCACCCTTTCACCTGCCGATCCGGTGAGCCGGGCCGTAGACCTGATCTTGACTGGCTCCCAAACCGATTTTCCGGTCGTCGAAAATCAGACAGTTACTGGCGTGCTAACCCGCGGCGACCTGATGGCTGCCCTCTCTCGCCAGGAGCGCGACTTGCCAGTCAGCGAAATCATGCGCCGCGACTTCGAAATCGTGGACGCCAACGAAATGCTCGAGCTGGCTTTCGCCCGGCTGCAGTCCTGCAGTTGCCAGACCATGCCGGTCACCTGGCATGGCCAGTTGGTTGGCCTGCTCACTACGGACAACATCGGTGAGTTCCTGATGATCCAATCAGCCTTGCGCCAGAGCCGGAAATTGGAAACTGCGCTCCGGATGTAAAGAAGGATAATAACCATGCTTACCACCCAACAGCTTTCTCAGCATCAATTTATCAACCTGGAAACCTTCCGCAAAAGCGGTCTTGGTGTAAAAACCCCGGTCTGGTTCGTACAGGATGGCGACAGCCTGTTTGTACGCACCATTGCTAACTCTGGCAAAGTCAAGCGCATCCGCAACAACGGGCGGGTAATGCTCGCTCCATGCAAAGCCGATGGGACCCCGGTCGGCGAATGGTTGCCTGCTACTGCCCGAGAAATCACGGACCAGCCTACCGGCCAGAAAGTAGATCGTCTGCTCGATCAGAAGTACGGTATGATGAAAAAGATGTTCTCTCTTGCTGCGACGATCCAAAAAAGAAAATATACCGTCCTTGAAGTGAAAGTGAGTATGTAACAATGAAAGACACTCTGCGCCAAATCTCAGTCATCGTCACGGTGTTGGCGACCATCACCATCAACGCCCTGGCCAACGCCCTACCGCTGAACGGCTTAAACACCGGACAAATTTCCGATCGTTTCCAGGTCTATTTCGTCCCGGCTGGCTACGTCTTTTCGATCTGGGGAGTCATCTACATTGGTTGGGTCGCTTACGCCATTTTCCAGGCCCTGCCTACCCAGCGTGAAAATCCTCGCCTGCGGTCTACTGGTTGGTGGGTCAGCTTGAGCGGTATCGCCAACAGCGCCTGGATCTTCCTCTGGCACTATGAGCAATTCCCCCTCACCCTGGTCGCCATGCTCACCCTTCTGGCTACCCTGGTCATCGTTTACCAGCGCCTTGGCACGGGCAAAACCAGTGTCACGGCAGCCGAACAATGGGCTGTACGCCTACCCTTCAGCATCTACCTCGGCTGGATCACCGTCGCCACAGTAGCCAATGTCACTTCATTGTTGGATTATCTAAAATGGGATGGCTTCGGGATTGCCCCAGAGATTTGGATGGG
>CAZAGA010000490.1:0-2513 GCA_964484335.1 uncultured Anaerolineaceae bacterium | reverse complement strand
CGCAGGGTTTGAGCCAACGGGCGATCGACCTGCCAGTCGACCACCCACACCCCGACGCGCTTCAAGCGGTCGAGCAGCAGGTGGCGCTCGAGGGTTGCCAGGCGCCAGGCCAGGTGTGCGTCCAGGCCGGGCGGCGCTTCGGGCGCGTCCAGGTGGAGCATGCTGCGCGCTTCGAAGGCGACCGGGTCGGGCGAGACAACCAGCACATCGTAGCCCAGCCCACGGAAGCGGGCCAATGGATCGAAATCATCCTCGTCGAGCGGGCTGACGAAGACAATCTGCGAGCGGGGCGGGTAGAGCCGGGTGGGCAGGTAGTTCAGGTCAGCCAGGGCATAGTTGTGCAGCGGGCGGGCGAAAGCCAGGGCGCGCTGGATGCGGGCAAGCTGGACCCGTCCGGCGCCGGGTGGGATGCGCTCGACGCTGTAGCCGTAGACCAGCAGGCTGACCCGGTGCCCGTCGCTCAAGAAGGCGCGCGCCAGCGAGGCGGTCGCCATGACCGAGGCTTCGAACAGCGGCCCGCTCTCGGGCGAGCCCAGCAGGTCACGCGCCTGGCGGGCATCCAGGATCAGGCCAATATCGGCAAAGCGCTCGCCTTCGTACTGGTTGGTGAACAGGTCGCGCTCGGATTTGCTCGACAGGCGCCAGTTCAGGTGGCGGAGCTGGTCGCCGGAATGGTATTCACGCACGTCAAAGAAATCGGTGCCCGAGCCGGGCAGGCGGGCAGCGACCGGGCCGGCAAAACCGCGCAGCAGGGCCGGGCGGACCCCCGGGCGGGCCAGCGGGACCGTCGCCGGCAGCACCACCAGGCTGGCCTGGGCGTGGCCATTCGTCGCGGCGGGCAGGCGCAGCTCCTGGGTGAACAGGCCGAAGGGGTCGCCGCTCAAGATGCGTAAATCCTGGAAGGGATAGACGCCGCGCGCAGGGGCGAAGCGGTAGGTCCACTCCAGCCCCGCGCCGGGCGCCAGGCTGGCAGTGTGCTGGAAGGGGCCGTCTTGCAGGATGAACTCCTTGCGCAGGCGCTCGGGGCGGGCTGCGGCGGGGCGGCTGGTGCGGGTCGATTGCAGCGTCACCTGCACCGCCACCCGGCTGCCGGAAGGCAGGATGCGCTCGGGCAGCCCGGGGTCGGCCTGCTCGGCGCCATTGGCCAGCCAAACCGATAGCGAACGGCGGGCCTGGAGCTGGCGCAGCGGACGGGAGAGCAGCAGCCCGCCCGCCAGGTAGAGCAGCAGCGGCAGCGAGAGCAGCAGGATCTCGGCCCGCCGGAAGGCCTCCCCCAGGACGATTACCAACGCCGCCAGGAAGACCAGGAAGAACAGCCGGGTCGGCGGCATGCTTACTTTTTCACCGGCACCGGGATCTGGTTGAGCACTTCGCTGATCACGTTCTCGGCTGCCCGGCGCACCGACCACAGCTCGGGCTCAAGCACCAGGCGATGGGCCAGGGCCGGCAGGCAGAAGTGTTTGATATCATCCGGCAAGACGTAGGAACGCCCCTGGATGGCCGCCCGGGCCCGGCTGAGCTTGAGCAGCGCCAGCGAGCCGCGCGGGCTGGCCCCGGCCAGGATGCTGCGGTAGCCGCGCGTGCGCGCCACCAGGCTGACAATATAGCTTTCCAGGTCGGGCTCGATGAAGACTTCTTCAACCGCGGCGCGCATCTCGGCCAGCCCGGCCGCGTCGGTCACCGGCTGCAGGTCGAAGGCGTCTTGCTTGCGTGCTCGGCGTCGGCGCAGGATCTCGGCTTCTTCGGCCTGGTTGGGGTAGCCAATTGCCAGTTTAATAATGAAGCGATCCAACTGCGCTTCGGGGAGCGGGAAGGTACCTTCGTATTCGATCGGGTTCTGGGTGGCGATCACCAGGAAGGGCTGGGGCAAGCGCTGGGTTTCGCCCTCCAGGGTCACCTGGCCTTCCTGCATCGCTTCGAGCAGGGCCGACTGGGTCTTGGGCGAAGCGCGGTTGATTTCATCGGCCAGGATGATATTGGCAAACAGCGGGCCGGGGCGCAGCACAAAGCGGTTCTGCTGGCGGTCGAAGACGTAGCCGCCGGTGATATCGCCGGGCAGCAGGTCGGGGGTGAACTGGATGCGCTTGAAGCTGATCCCGAGCGCCTCGGCGAAGCTGTTGGCGATCAGGGTCTTGGCCAGGCCGGGGAAGTCTTCAAGCAGGACGTGCCCGCCCGGGCAGAGGAAGGCAGCCAGGATATCCTCCAGCACCGGGCGCTTGCCGACGACCGCCTTTTCGACTTCGTCGAGGATGCGCTGGCTGAGCGCGGCGGTTCGCTGGAGGGGGGTGAGATCAAGAGCGGTCATGCGGTTCACCTTTCGATGCGGAGGGATGGCTCAAGTTCGGCGGGTCGAGGTTGAGCTGGCGCTCGAGGCCGGTGCAAAACGCCTTTAAAGCCTGGTCGGCTTCGGCGGGGTCTTCGATCGGGACGGACAGGCGGGCGGACAGTGGCTCCTGGGGGGCCTGGGCGCCGGTGCGGAAGTGGTGGACGCGCTGCTCCAGGCGGCGGAAGTC
>CAZAGA010000489.1:0-2526 GCA_964484335.1 uncultured Anaerolineaceae bacterium | reverse complement strand
GCCAGCACTTCTGGGGTCAAGCCGAGCGCCGCCATTGCCCGGCTCCGGGAAAGATTTGCTCCCAGCTTGATAAAGCAGGCGAGTTGCCCACTGCGAGCCAGGTAGGTTTCGTGGCCGCGACCTTGCGGCAGATTTAACTGCCAGGGTGCAGTCCCAAAGGCCTGCGCCAGAAATTCTTTCACTTCTTGCTGGTGGTGTTGCCTGTCCCGCATCTCTGCTGCAAGTGCCTTACCCGGCGACGATTTCAACTTCCGCGGCTGTCAGGCGTTGGCCGATGGCAAATCGGCGAGCAAGGCTTCATAATGTTCCTGGTGGTGGTCGTAAGTACCCAGGAGAATATCAGCCAATGAATAACCTGCCAGCCAGGAATAGCGGCTGGAGTCGAGTAAATCCTTTTCCGTGATCCGCTCAGCCGCAGCCAGAAGGCGGAGGAACCCGGCGCGCCATTCGGCATAGACTTCCGGCCAGGGCAACGCGTGATATTGGGCGTAGATCCAGGCGTTCACCGGCTCTGTGGTCGCTACATCTTCAGGGTCGACCCCCGGCAGCCATTCGGGCAGGGCTGGTTCTCGATCTGCACTGGCAGCTTCCATACGAGCGATGGAACGTTGCTGCCAGGCCATCAAGTGAGCAACTACATCCTCGACCGACCAGGTCGAGAACTGGCTTGGAGTGGTGGCCTGTTCTTCGGTCAAACCGGTCAGAAGCTTCTCCCACTGGTCGAATTGCTCGCGCAGGGCAGCCTGGAGGTGTTGTTTCATTAAACGTGAGGTGCTCCCATCTGGGGAAAGATGGCCGGTTTCGATCAACCCTTCTCGAATAGCCCGGGCGTAATTCGCCTCAATGTCCTGCTCGAGTTGGGCTTGCACTCCATAATAGCGGGCGATATCCAGGGCGGCCAGCAGCACCTGTTTAATTTCCTTGGCCAGCTCCATCTCGTCCGGCTGCCGCCCGCTGGCGCGCTTGCGGCCGGCATCTTCCCACAGGTGGACCTGGTCGGCCAGCTCGCCCGATTCCTCCATCAGGCGGGCCAGGATGCGAAATGGGTCCCGGTTGCCGGGGAAGCGCTTTTCAAGCGCTTCGTCAATCTGGTAAAGCTTTTGGATCAGGTTGAGTTCTTGCATGGATTCCTCGGGCAGCAGTTAAACCAAACAGGAAAACGATCGAGTAAATGGGGCATGGGATACTTTCAGGATTATACTCTCTCCCGCGCATTTAGAATTCGCGCTCAGCGAAGCGTTGTTGTTTTACGCGAAATCACCGGTCGATAGATAGGGTATAATTTTCTCGATTGGCGCTGAATTCTCCACCGGGGACTGACTGAAACAGCTCCTTACTTGTTGGCAACCAACCAAACCCATACCCGCTTCATGGAGGCAACAATGAAACGAAAGCATCAACGGATTATTATCCTGGCCGCTGCCCTTTTAGCCTGTTTGCTACTCGCCCCACACATCGTCCGGGCGGCTTCGGAGACGATCACCGTCGATGTAACCCTGGACAGCAATGCCCCAACCTACCAGGCCTGCACACCGGCAGCAAATGATTGCAGCCTGCGCGGGGCGATCAGCCGGGCGAACACCAATCCCGGGACCAACTACACCATCCTGGTACCGGCAGGTACCTATACATTAACTATCCCAGGGACGGATGAAGATGAAAACGCAACCGGAGACCTGGATATCCGGGCCAGCCTGACCTTGCAAGGCGCGGGAATGGAAGCGACGATCCTGCAGGCGGGCACTCTAAAGGGAGAAGGGATTGACCGGGTGATGGACCTGCGCGATGACTCGACCCTGGCGGTCCAGGTGGAGCAGCTAACGATCCAACATGGAGAGATCAAAGACAACCAATCTGGCGGGGGTATCCTGGCTCAAGGAAGCAGCTCCACGCTGACGCTGACCCAGGTAAAGTTCAAAGACAACGTTGGCGAAGGCTATAGTTCTGGGGGCGGCCTGGCTTCGACGGTGAATACCCAGGTGATCGACTGCCTGTTTATTGGGAATGAAACCGGCGGCGAAGGTGGGGCCGTGTACCACTCGACCACTTCGATCAGCTTCGTGCGTACGACCCTGATGAATAACTCGGCGCAGTATGGCGGTGGGTTTGCCAACCAGTCGACGGCGACAATGACCAACGTGACGATCAGCGGAAACACGGCTACCGGCCAGGGGGGTGGAATTTCGCAATGGAACTCGGGTAATTTGACCCTGCACTATACTACGGTTGCCAACAACACGGCTCCCGGAGCGAGCAGTGCTTCCGCAATCCAGAATGCGCGTAGCGTGTATGCTTACAACTCAATCCTGTCAGCGCCAGCGGGGAAGCAGGTCTGCTCGGGCTGGTTGACGGGGGGCAGCTTTAGCCTGGGCAGCGACGCCTCGTGCGGTCCCAGCGCTCAAACGCTTGACCCGCTGCTGGGACCGCTGCAGAACAACCGCGGGGCCTGGACCCACGCCCTGGCGATTTACAGCCCGGCGATTGACGCGGCCGACCCGGCCAATTGCATTGCCGAAGACCAGCGCA
>CAZAGA010000488.1:0-2539 GCA_964484335.1 uncultured Anaerolineaceae bacterium | reverse complement strand
CGGCCAGCGGCGCTTCGGAGCCCTGCTCGAGCAGGCGGAGCGAGAGCGCCTGGCCGCTGAGCGGATCGTCAAAGCGGGCCGTACCGGCTGGATCGCTGACCCCTTCGAAGACCTGCTCTTCACCAGCCGGCAGGCGCGGCTCCGTCCAGGGCGCCGGGCTGGGCGCCAGGCTCGGCTGCTCCTGGGGCTCGGCCGGTTGGACCGTTGGCGGTTCCAGCGGCTGCGCCGGGCTCGACGGGAGCGGGGTCGCCCGCCCACCGAGCTGGCAGGCGAGCATGGCGAGGATCAGGACGGCGAAGCCGGCGGCCTGGCGGGGGTGAGGGCGAGGGGTCATGGGGTTAACTCCGGCGGTGGGATGGGTGGATATTAACGGAATGGAACTTCGGCCATAGGTTTATCGAACGGCAGCATATTCCAAGTTTTCCCCTCGAGTAAGCGACCATGCTTCTTCTTCCACACACCTCCCCATTGCTTGAAAAAGAAAGGCACTCCGGCACGCAAGCATTGATCGCGGATATCGGTTACCCAGGCCTCCTCCAGTGGCCGCGCGCCTGGTCCAGATTCGCCGCCAACAATCACCCAGTTGATTCCATCCAACCGCAAGGCAGGCAGCGGACCCAATAAGGGCTCTAAAGAGAGAAATTTTACCCTGGCTGCGGTTGTTCTGAGATCATTGACCCGTGAAGCAAAACTGCTATTTTCAACACTTACCCCCATCCAAACATTCTGGGGCCAATCGATTAAATCAGACAATGCTGCCAACCGGTCTGACCGCTTGGTCAATACTTGAAACGTATGCCAGTCTGCCTGGCGCATCACCGAGAAAATCTTTTGTATAAATTCAAGGGGAACATCCGGGTGAAAAAGGTCGCTCATCGAATTGACGAAGATCATTTGCGGCTTTTTCCAGGTTAACGGCAGGCTCACAGCATGCTCATGCAGCGTCAGGCGAAAACCATTGGCATAATTCGGCTGCCCCATCGCCTGGAGCCGCTTGGCCATTCGCTCTGCGTAGCAATGCTTACAGCCGGCGCTGACCTTTGTGCAGCCAGTTAGCGGATTCCAGGTAGACTCTGTCCATTCGATTGAAGATTGGTTGCTCATTTATCTTGCCAGGTTAAGAATGATATTTCTTCTATCTTAGCACAAACGATCGGATTATTCGATTAGAATTAACGAGCATCGAATAAATTCATTTGACCATACCGATTGCGTTGGGTGATAGCATGCCAGAACCTATCGCCCAACGGATTTTTACTGGCAAAAATCAGGCGATAGAGAGGTGCGTTGCGCCGAGTATTGCGCATTAAGGGTTCATCCCCGCCCACCTGGTCGCCCAATTTCACTTCTTGATAACCGAGATCGACCAAGCGTGACTTATATAAATCAATCAACGCGCGGTGCAAACCGCGCAATTGTTTGAGCCGATAACGATTGTAAATGAGCCGCCATTCCTGAGTACCAAAGAATATATCCACCGCGTTGCTGGTTTCGGATTGGTACACCTTGGCCATGATCCGGTTTAACCCACCCTCCGGGTAATTAATGATCAAATCCATCCGGCGCAGGCTGGCAAGTTTTCTAACTGTCTCCCAATGCAGCTCCATGCCCTCCGGGTCCAAAAATCCAAGATTTAATGAGGCGAATTGCCTTGGTTTTAGTTCCTGGATAATCCGGTCCACAAGGAGGTTACAATCTCCTGTCCAAATACGGATCTTCCCAGCCAGGGATGAAGCTGTACAGCGAGCTTGAAGGGAGGCAGTCTCTTGAGGATCTGAGTCAATGAAATAATAACCCGTAAATGGATAACGGGCAGTCAAGGCAAGCAGAGGAGAACCCAGAAAAATTTCTTGCCTACCACGGATGACTATCTTTCCCGGTCCTGCCAAGAGATCGATGTAATTTCGTTCCTGCCACCGTTCGCGCATCGAAGTCTCAAAAGTTTCTATATATCGCTGAAGATAATCCAGCTTTTCCGCTGCCCACGCGCCAGACGGGCGTAAACGGAGTCCATCCTCGACTGGGGTCAGGTAATCATACATGTTTCAAGAGCCCAATTTCGTGTAAGACTCAAATAACGCAGTCAATCGCGCCTTTACCTGACCAATGGATTTCAGCGCCTTCTGTTTTCTTCGTCATGATCTTTCTCCTTGGAATCCAGGGGGTATGCTAGACTTCATTTACGAAAATACACAGCCCAAATAGATGATATTTACTCCACACTCTCTTCATAATCCTCAAGCACTGCATCGGACATGCGCCCGAGGTGCTTTTGGCGGGCCAGCTCGTACAGGCTATCGTACGAGATGAAGGTGCAGGCAGCCGCCAGCGGGCGGCGCTCGAGCAACGAGAAGACCGGGCGCTGGATTTCCTCGAACACCTTTTCCCGCCGGCTGGCCGGAGCGACCAGGTGCAGCTTGATATCCATATTCGGCTGGAGCGCCAGCAGATCCGCCATTCGCAAAATGCCGGAGTAAATCGAAGTCGTGTGCTCGACTTCGAAGGCGCGCACGATCGAGCGCCGCTTCAGCCAGATCAC
>CAZAGA010000487.1:0-2551 GCA_964484335.1 uncultured Anaerolineaceae bacterium | reverse complement strand
CCAGCTTTTCGATCGCCTGGCTGGGTGAGAGACCTGCTTTTCGGTAATCGATTTGGGCAGTAGGGGCGGCGGGTTTTGCTAAGAACCATTCATCGGGCAAGACCATCACGATCCCGCTGACTGACCAGGCGATGAAAAACAGGCCAATCAAAATTGCCAACCACTTGTGATAAAAACGCCAGCTCTTAAAATTCATAAAAATTTTCCTCAAGAGAAATTTTGAGTTGCGGCTTGGGCAATCTGGATTGCCCGCAGCCCATCCTGACCACTGGCAATTTCGGAAGGTCGCCCTGCCATCGCAGCTTCAAGAGCTTGAAATTCCTGGATAAAGCTTTGAACGACCACCCAGCGATAAGATTTCACATGCTCCATCACAAAGGTCTTGAAAAAACGTTCCTGTTTTCGCTGTTTCGGCCCGCCCGTCTTTTCCGACCAAATAACTTCGGTAAGCATGGGAAAACAGGAAGCCGTAATGCAACCTCGCTTGCCATATAATTCGATTTGGAACCGGTAGCCTTTCCACTCCGTCCAACTGGCTTGTAAGGCCGCCAGCGGACCTTTAGCGCTGCGAAGTAAAGCGAACCCGTTGTCTTCGATTCCCTGGAAGCCCCAAACCTGGCCTGTGGCGAAACCTTTGACCTCAGCGACATCTCCCAGGAAATAAGCAGTCAGGTCGATCAGGTGAATACCATTGTCGCGAAGTGCCCCGCCACCCATCTCATTGACGTCATGAAGCCAGGCCTGGCTGTGGTCAGCCGCGGTATAACCAGCATAACTGCGAATATGATCCAACTCGCCGATCATGCCAGCCTGTAACCATTCTCGGGCTTTCAGTATCGATGGGTAGAAGCGGTAATTGAAGCCAGTCGCTAGAGTTTTCCGAGCAGTAGCAGCGGCGGCGACCAGCGCCTGGCATTCTTCTACGTTGCGCGCCAGCGGCTTTTCACATAATACATGTTTTCCGTTTTCCAGGGCGGCGATGCTGATTTCCGAGTGGGAGGCAGGTGGTGTCGAAACAATCACTGCGTCCAGGTCGCCTCTCTCAACCAGAGCCTGCCACCGATTCACAGCCTGGCTGTGGAAACGTCCGGCAACTTCATTCGCCCGAGTCGCATCCACATCACTCACCGCAACCAACTGCGCGCCAGGCGTTTGGGCCAACGCTTCAGCGCGTAGCTGCCCGATCCCCCCACAACCAATGATTCCGTATCGCATGTTTCCTCCGATTATGATAAAAAAACCCACTTGCCAGGATCCTCAATCCTCAACGACGTGGGTGTTAAAAATTTCTCGATAGGCACGCCATTTTTGGCGGTCAAAATTTCCATCTTGATCCAAGCAATCCACTGCGCTGTAGGCCATATATAATGCATGATGGGTGTTATCATGGGCAAACAATCCCTGCCGGCCAAACGACAAGACACCATCCACCTGGTCTACCCAGTCATCTAAACAGTTGAAATGTTCTTCATACCCCTGGCGATAAATGGGGTAAGCAAACCGCAACCGGCGGGTCTGAAAACCCAAGACTGGAGCGCGGATCGGAATCCCCACCATTGCCAGGGCTTTCTGGGTCATGTCACCCAATTCAGCATCGCTCATCTGCCAATATCTGTCATCTGGATTGCATGGTAGTTCAGCGCATAAAACGGTTCGTCCTTGCGGCGTACTTGAGCCGCTATAATTCTTGGGCTCTGAAAGGCGGGTGATCGGGATTTCTTCAGCAGGTAAATAGTGGGCATCGTATTCGCTGAAGCGATCCTGCTCGAGGACCAGGTAAACCAGGATCATCGCCCGAAATTCCATTTTTCCTGCCGCTGTAAAAACCAGCTCCGGCGGCGCAGGGTCCAGGCTGCGCGCCAGGGCGGTGATGGGTATCGTTGACCAGACCTGGTCGGCCTGCAAGAAACCAGGCTGGCCATTTCGCTCAAAACCGATCTGCTTACCTCCATCCAAAGTATTGGATATCGATTTCAAGCGGGTGTTCAGCATCATCACTGCACCATGTTCAATGGCGTCCCGATAGTAGGCTTCAGATATCTGCCCAAATCCCTGGCGCGGGTAAAAAAATCGCCCACTGCCTTTCGGCTTTAAACCTGGTACAGCATTTAGCACCTTACGGATCATCTTTCCCAGGGATCCCGCCGAAACGCGCCGCCGCGCCTGTTCAGCGGAAATCTGGGAGGGATCAAGGCCCCAGATTTTCCTGGCATAGGGGAAATAAAAATCCTGGCAGATTGTCCGGCCGAGACCTTTTTGCATTACTGTTGCAAAACTTTCAGTTTGTGGAGCGCTCTCTCCAATTGGAAATATCTTTTTCAAGGAGTCCAGGCCGACATTGAAGGCGAACCCACTCGGAAGTCGTAAAAGCAGGTCCAAAGGCCTGAGGGGAAAATGGATCCAACGCCCCTGCAAGTTTATCCGGCCATGACGTGGCCGGTCCAAAAAATCTGCACCCAGCAAAGCCCGGATGTCGTTCAGGACCCGTGGGTCGCAGGCAGGGTGAAGACGATGACTGCCGTAATCGACCCAGACGCCATCGACCTGGAAG
>CAZAGA010000486.1:0-2552 GCA_964484335.1 uncultured Anaerolineaceae bacterium | reverse complement strand
CCCCGACCCCAGCCTACCCCCTCCCCGGCCCTCCCCCGCCAGAAGATCGCTGGCAGGGGAGGGGGTTTGGGCGAGGCGCGGGTTGGCGCCGCGGGCCCATTTTTGCGGGTCTGCGGCCAGGTAGCCGTCGCGGTACCAATCGAGCAGGTACTGGTAGGCGCCGAGCAGGAAGGAGCCCGAGCCGCAGGCTGGATCGACTACACGCAAGGGGGCGCCCTTCCCCACCCCAGGGTCGCCGGGTCCTTTCCCCTCCAGCAGCGCCCCCAGCGTTTGCCGGACGATGTATTCGACGATGTAGGTCGGGGTGTAGAAGACGCCGCCGGCTTTCTTGACTTCGGGTTTTTCTTCGACCACGGCATGGTGGCCGGCGGTCAGGCGGATGACTTTGCCGAGGAACTGCTCGTAGACCTGGCCGAGGATGTCGGCCGGCAGGACCGAGAATTCGTACGGGCTGTCGGGGTAATACAGGTGGCTGAGGATGTCCTTGAGCGGCTTGTCGTCGATGACCAGGTTGGGGGTCAGGCGGTCGGGCAGGTCGGATTGGCTTTTTTCGGCCTGGAAGTGGAACAGCCCGGAATTGTAGCGCTGGTCGGCCTTGTGAAATAGCTGCAGCAGACCGGGATAGACCTCGCCGCCCCTGGCGACCTGGCGCATGCTCTCGGGCGGCTCGATGCCGCGGTCCTCGGCGATGCGCAGGAAGATGATCCGGTCGATAGTCATCTGGACGGCGTAGTTGAGCTCACGCTGGCTGAGCTGGGGATTGCGCAGGGCGATGTTGCGGGCAAGCAGCTCGCGCCAGCGCTCGATTTCTGCCAGGAAGGCGTCGTCGACTTCGGCGGTGCCGCGCTTGCCCGCCGCGGCTTCGGCGTAACGGTCGAACGAGCCTTTCAAAACCGCCTGGCGGTCGAAGATGGCGGCGATTTCATCCCACTTTTCGGGGTACTGGCGAAAGGTCAGCAGCATCAAGCGGCCGGTGGAGGATTTGTCGCTGCGATCGGGCCGCGAGCGGCAATCGTAGACGGCGAACTCTTCGAAATCGGTCAGGATCGAGAGCGGCAGCTTGGCCGACCAGGCGTAGCGGCGGAGCTGGAAGGCCGGGCTGATGTCGTCCTTGATGTTGACCGACGGCTTCTTGGCTTCGACGAAGAACTTGCGCGCCCCGCCGACCCGGAAGGCGTAATCGGGGGCGCGGTTATCCCGGCCGATTTTGAGGGCGTCTTCGTGGACGACGTCCTTGTAGGCTTCGGCATAGCCCTGTTTGTTAAGCACGTCCCAGCCGAGCGCTTCGAAGAAGGGGTTGAGGAATTCGTTGCGGAGCTGGGTCTCGTTGTAATGGCCGGAGCGGTAGGCGGCCAGGTTGTCTTCGAAACGCTGGACGAGCTGGTGGATGATGGCGGGTGCGGGCATGAATCTCCCTCCTGAGGCGGTGGTTGGTTAAACTTTACCATGAAATGAAACTTAGTGAAAGCGATGGAGGGATTCCTCAAATTAACTAATAGCTTTATGATCACCTGTATGGATGCTATTTTTTTAAAGGTAAAAACCAATACCTTGGAAAAGTTTCTTTCCAGGTGGATACTATAATACAATTTATTTCGCCTTCTTGTTAGAATCCGGTTTCTTTTCTGAAGGTTTTTTATCTGAAGATTTATATTCGGTCGGACTAGTCATTGGCTTTGGTAATGGCGGAGGTTTTGGACTAGACGGTTTGGGATCTGCTGCTGGTTTGTCAGAATCAGCCATTTATTTTTCTCCTCGAGGGACCATGGATAACAAAGATCAACCTGAAACTTTGAATAATTTGATGGGATATCAAGTTAGTATTGAAGAGATGCGATTTAAATTATCTGAACAATACCATAGCTTGGAAGTATTTAAAAAGTTCGGTGAGCAAATGGTTTCGATCGCGAGTTTAGTAATGGTAATCGGCTCTTCGTTACAAATTTTTAATGCAACCGTAACATCAAATCGATTAATCTTTAATGTTTTAATCGTTGTAGCCATGATCCTTTATTTATTATTAATAGGTTTTAGTTTATACCTATCCAATCCAGTGAAAGTAAAAGGCCCTACTCCTGCCAATTGGGATGAATTGTATGAAGGCTTTATTGCTGTACCTGATAATATAGCAATTCAGAGAAAGCTAATCTCTAACTATTTGGAGGCGATTCAGAAAAATGAACCCATCTTAAATGACCGAAAATATCTTCCGAAATCTTTGAGTGTTCTCCTTGTACTTATTGTTTTCCTATTTGTAGTTTTAAGTTTATTTCCTCGATTTTCAGTCTAAGTCGCATAAAATCTATTTTTTATTAGGTTATGGCTCAGTTATCAGCTCGAGCAATTCCCAGCGATCATTTCCAATGTATTTCACTTTACACTGAAATATTGTCCTGATCATCGCGCCAAACGAGTTTTCAGCATCCACATGAGATACAACAACAAAAACATCTGTAGATATTTCTGATGATTGGGCATCATAAATATTTTGGAAATCAGCAGTTGACGGTGCCTTGAGCCGGTCTTTAACGAAGTCTTCGCACATGAGAACG
>CAZAGA010000485.1:0-2560 GCA_964484335.1 uncultured Anaerolineaceae bacterium | reverse complement strand
GGGTGTTCAGCGAGTCGTTATGGGTGTGGATCGATTCGGCGCCGTGCTGGCGGGCGTAGCGGGCGGCCAGCACCTTCAGCGCCAGGGCGATCCCCCGGCCGCGGTGCGAGCGAATCACGCCGGTGGTGGCGTTGTAGGCACGCCGGGTGTCGGGCTCCAGGCTGACCGCCGCCAGGCCGACCCAGCTCTCGCCGTCCACCGCCAGGAGCTGTCCGGCCGGGTTGAAGCGCGGCGAGCCCAGGATGCGCTTTTGGAAGAAATCGGGGTACAGCGAAAAATCCCAATCTTCGCCGGGGATATCCTGGACGATCGCCAGGTTCAGGGCGTAGAATTTGGCCTGGTTTTCAGGCGTGTCCGGGAAATCGGCCAGCGCACAAAACCGGATGCCCTGCGCTTCCAGCCCGGCGATCAGCGCCAGGTGGGGCGTCTCGTCAAAGGTCTGCAAATCGAGCGAAGAAGCGCTGAGCTGGCGGAAAGGGGTGAAACCGCAGCGCAGGGCGACGGCCAGGCTGGTCTTGTCCTTTTCGCCGGCTTCGCATTCCAGGCGGGTGGCGCCTTCCCCTTGCAGGTACGCCAGCGTGGTGCGCCACAGCGCCGAGCCGGCGCGCTGGCCCTGAAAAGCCGGATCTACCCCGATCCAGACGTAGTAGTGGCGGGCGGGCGACCAGAACGGGTGGGTCATATAAGATAGCCCCACCAGGCGGCCCTGTTCATCTACGGCGACCAGGCGCTGGGTGCGGCATTCGGGCGGGTCGTTGCGGTGGTTCTCCAGCTCTTTCTCGACGGTGGTCGCATCATGCGGCTCGACGGCGTTGATCAGCGTGACGATGGCGGGCAGCTCGGCTTCATAATCGGCCGGGCGGACGGTGATTTTCTTGCGGTTGCGCTCAGTGGGTAAAGTCATGACTCAGGTATCTTTCCTTTTGAAGACGAACAGAATCAGGAGCATATAGATGACGATAATAATGCCCAGAGCGCCCCAGACCTTGGCGATCCAGGGGTACAAAAGCGCCTTATCGTCTTTATTGACAAAGGTCCAGCCAAACTCGTTCTTGATCGCGCCGATCAGCGACTCGCCGGTGCTGACCGCCGCGCTGCGGGCGGATTCGTACTCCAGGCGTTCGGCCTGGTATTCTTTCATCTGCGCCTGGTAGAGGTCGGCCTGTGACTCGTAGAGCTTCATTTGGGCCCGGTACGTGTCCTGGATCTGGGTAACTTGATCCTGGTAGTCCTGCAGCGAAGTCAGGTACTTGGCCATGGCGAGCTGGTCGTTTTTATCGGCGGGCGGTTGCGGGGCGGGCGGCACGCTGGGCTCGGCCGGGCGGGGCGGCAGCGCGGCGGGCTCGACCGGGGGCGCCTGGTCGATCTCGGCGACGTAGATCTTGCCCAGGCCGGGGAAATTGCACGAGCCGGGCGTGAACATGGCGGTGCCCAGGCAGCGGCAGCCCAGGGCCTGCTTATCGTCGAGCGAGAGGTTAGCGCGGGTGTCGTCATCCAGCGACCAGCACGGGTCGGCGCTGACATCCGAGCCCATCCCGGTCAGGCCGAGGAAGCCCTGGAAGGCCCAGCGGGTGGAGGCGATGGCGCTGATCCGGTCGGGGATCTTGGCCAGGGCGCCGCTGAGCACGATCTGGGGCACGATCAGCAATATCATCAACAGGGGGGCCGAGCTGGCGGCGGGGGCGATGGCCGAGGCGAGCAAGCCGTTCATCATCCCGGCCAGGATAGCCAGCGCCATCGTGACGTAAAGCAGCAGGAAAGTCTCCTGGCCGCCGGGGACTTCGAAGGAGAACCAGCGCACCAGCATGAAGACCGCCGCCTGGTAGAGCGCCAGGAGCAGGGCGACCCAGATCTTGGAGGCGACGTAGGGAAAGATCTTCAGGTTGACCAGGCGCTCGCGCTTGTAGATATCGGCTTCTTTAATGAACTCGCGCATCTGCGAGAAGCCGCCGACCAGCAATCCGTTCATGGCGAGCAGGAACCACAGGGTGGTGGCGTTGCTGGCGTCGCCTTCGGCATAGGTGAGCAACTGGCGGCCCATCAAGGGGGCGAGCAGGAAGTCGATCGCGCCGATCAGCAGCGGGGAGAGCAGCATCAGCACCAGGCTGGTGCGGTCGCGGGTCAGGATCTTCAGGTTGCGGGCCGAGAGTACCAGGAACTGGTGCAAGGCAGAGGCGCGCGCCCGGCGAGGGGTACGGCTGCGCCCGGCCTGGCCAGCCGGAGCGGCGGGCTCGCGGACCGTCGCCAGCGCGGGTGCGCCACGTCCGGAAGCGGCAGCCTGGCGGCTGGTACCTTCGAGCGGCGCAGTGATGTACTTCTGGCTGGCGGGGTGCTGCAGGTAGCGGGCGGCCCAATCCTGAGCCGAGCCCTTGCTCGGATCGTCCAGGATGGCGTAAATCTGGTCGAAATCCATCTCCTTGGCGCGCCGGTCGCGCTCCGAGCGGTACGGATCGAAATACTTAAGCGCTTCTTCGGGCGGTCCGAACCAGGCCAGGAAGCCGCCGCGCGCCAGGAAGACCACCTTGTCGGCCAGCATGACGTTCTTGGTGGCGTGGGTGAC
>CAZAGA010000484.1:0-2562 GCA_964484335.1 uncultured Anaerolineaceae bacterium | reverse complement strand
GATCGGCCGTGATCACCGGCGCCACTTCCCAGCGCCGGCTGTGTTCCTTGCGGAGGTTATCCGGGGAAGAGTTCACGCCCCAAGGTCAGTGCGCCGACCAGGCCGGCCTCGTCGCCAAACAGCGCCCGCACCACCACCAGGTCGTCCAGGTATTGCGGCGCCATCACATGTTCTCGCATCGCCTTGCGCATCGGTTCGAGCAGCAAATCGCCCGCCATCGATACGCCGCCGCCGATCACCACCGCTGTCGGGTTGAAAATATGCAGAATGCTGGCCAGGCCGATCCCTGCGTAGGTCCCGGTGCGTGCCAGGGCCTGGATCGCCAACTCATCGCCCAGCTCGGCTGCCTGGGTGATCATCTTCCCAGTCAGCGGCTCATCCTGGCTCAGGCGCGAAATTGCCCCCCGGCTGAGCTGCTCTTCCACCCAGTGCAGCATTGCCGTCCCCGAAGCCATTGCCTCCAGGTGTCCTGGCTGGCCGCAGCCGCATAGCGGGCCGTTCAACAAGATAGTCACGTGACCTAGCTCCCCTGCCAGGCCATGCGACCCTAAGAGCAGTTTATCCCGGATGATAATCCCGCTCCCGATCCCGGTGCTGATCGTCAGGTAGAGCATGTCGTGATGCCCCTGGCCAGCCCCATGGCGCCATTCGCCCAGTGCAGCCATGTTGGCATCATTCCCCAGCGCCACTGGCGTTTGGAAACGCTCCTCCAGGATCGCTTTCAGCGCCAGGTTTTCCCAGCCTGGGATGTTCGGGGCGTTCATGATAATTCCCCGGTACGGGTCGGTTGGTCCCGGTACGGCCACGCTGATCGCCCGTACGCCCCGGTTGACTGGCCAGATATCTTCTAGCAGGCCAATCAAGCGCTCCAGCGGGGTTTGGCCATCGCCTTGGGTGTGGATCCGGGTGACCTCAAGTGCTTCCAGGCTATCCGGTGGATAGACTGCGGCGCGCAATTGCGTACCGCCAATGTCAACGGCAATGTAAGCTGCATCCATGGCCTGAAGTATATCATGGTTGACGACCGGGCTAAAGGCTGCTATGATCAACTTGTACCGATGCAAACTCGCTCTCCTTCCCTGCTCCGGCGTTTAAAAACCAACTGGGCCCTTTTTTCGCGCTGGCTGGTCCCTGGCCTGGGTGTTAAACGCTGGCTGCTGCTCATCCTGGCCGGCACTACCCTGATTGGGGTCGGCCTGGGCGTGCTGATCCTCGAAATCTACCGCACTGCGCCCGATACCTGGTGGCTGCCGGCCCTCTCCTGGGCCTCGCTGCGCTTCCTGGCCCGCCCGCTGCGCGCCATCATCTTCGGCGGCCTCGGCTTCGGCCTGATCTTCTGGGGCATTATCGAGATGAACCGCTCCCTGATCCGGCCTTTCCTGCGCCCCGGTCGCACCATCGTCGATACCCTCTGGTCGCACCGCCTGCGCGGCCGCGGCCCGCGCACGGTCGCCATCGGCGGCGGGCACGGCCTGGCTACCCTGCTGCGCGGCCTGAAAAACGCTACCACTAACCTGACCGCCGTGGTCACGGTCGCCGATGATGGCGGTTCTTCCGGGCGTCTGCGCCGTGAGCTGGGCATCCTGCCGCCTGGCGATATCCGTAGTTGCCTGGCTGCTCTCTCCAGCGACGAAGCCCTGCTGGCCCAGCTCTTTCAGTATCGTTTTCCGGCTGGCGATCCCGGCCTGGAAGGTCACTCCTTCGGCAACCTGTTCATCAGTGCCCTGGCCGATATCACCGGCAGCTTCGAAGAAGCCGTAGTCGAATCCGGGCGCATCCTGGCTGTTCAAGGCCGCGTCCTGCCCTCCACGCTCAATGATGTCCGCCTCTCGGCGGATGTGATCCTGCCTCATGCTGGCACAGACGTGCGCGTCGCCGGCGAAAGCCAGATCCCGCTCAGCCCTGGGCGCATCCGCCACGTCTGGCTCGAGCCATCCAACCCGCCAGCCTTTCCCCAATCGATCCAGGCCATCCTCAACGCCGAGCTGCTCATCATCGGCCCCGGCAGCCTGTACACCAGCTTGCTGCCCAACCTGCTTGTCCCCGACCTGGCCGATGCCATTCGCGCCAGCCGGGCGATCAAAATCTACATCAGCAATATCGCCACCCAGCGCGGCGAGACCGACGCGTTTGATCTCGACGATCACATCCGGGTCCTCGACGATCATGTCGGTGGGCGGCTGTTCGACCTGGTCATCGCCAATAACAATTTCTCCGCCCCGTTGCCCAAGGATATTCGTTTTGTCGGTCTTGGCGATGACAGCCAGCCCCGCTCCTATCGCCTGGTCGCCGCCGACCTGGTTGAAGAAATGCACCCCTGGCGCCATGATCCGGCCAAATTAGCACAAATAGTTCTGGATTTGTTCCAGGAAAAGGCCGGACCTCTGGTAGAATAATAAGTTGGAATGACCCAGAAATCCAATTTTTCGACCCCTGGTTGAAAAATAATTCAAAAGCGAAAAGAATTTTCAAGGAGGTTTTACCATGGCAGTAAAAGTAGGTATCAACGGTTTCGGACGCATCGGCCGCCAGGTCTTAAAAGCGATCCAGGAACGCCACCCC
>CAZAGA010000483.1:0-2567 GCA_964484335.1 uncultured Anaerolineaceae bacterium | reverse complement strand
AACCGATCCGCTGGTTCGGGCTGTATTCACGCCGGGCTTGATCCACCAGCCTGTTTTTCATCGCTTTGCTCCTTTCCTTTCAAAGCCTTGATCGCCATACTCTCGCCAGTGCGGGCCTGGAAGCCCCTGGTAAAAGCCTATTTCTCCTGCTGCGACCAAACAAAGTCGATCGATTCCTCAAACACCGGCAGGTACTGGCGATAGTCGGCCGAACGCTCCAGGTTGATCTGGACCCACTCGCGCATCCTGCGCCTGCCCAGCGGCTGGAATGGAACAACATTCGGATCTGTTTCCAGGAGCCTGGTCGCTGTTGGTGCGGGCAACTTGAGGCCCACGCCTTGTTCATAAAGGCAGATAGACAGCTTCTTGCCAGCGTAATAAGCCGGGAAGCCAAACATCTTTCCCGCTCGCACCAACGGATGCGCCAGCAATAGCTCATCGAGGACGGCTTTGTGATCAGGATTGAAGTCAGCCATTGTTACCTCCTCCACCCGCAGCGCTGCGAGGGATTCACTTTTTTTCGATCTGCTTCAGCGCCTTGAGATAGACGTTGCGCACACCACTGTTTGGCTCGGTCAGGATCAAACCCTCGAACCGCTCCACCAGCTCAGCCTGCTTATCCAGGTTGGCTTTGGCGATTTCGGCCAGGGCATACGCCGCGCACCAGCGCACCACCGTGCTTTTATCTTCCAGGTTTCCCAGCAGCTTTGGAATGGCCTGCCCGACCTGCTCCGGGTAATGGGCTGCCAGGTTTCCCAGCGCCTCGGGGCAGCCCCAGCGCACGCGTGGCGCTTTGTAATCAATGTATTCGATCAGGACATCGATATACGGCAGCATCCGCTCCGGTCGCTCCTTGGAGACAAATTTCATCACCTCTGCCGCCGTGCCACGGTCGGCCTCACGACCCGTGCGCAGGATCTCGAACAGCTCGGACAGCGCCCCATCATCCGCTTGCACCAGCTCAACCATCCGGGTAACTTGTTCTTTGTGCCCCAGCCCGGAAGCCAGGATTGCCTGGATCGAACCGCCTGTTCTATCCATCACCACTACCTCCTTGGATAACCATCGGCACAATCTGGGCGATCCGGTAGCTGTTTTCGATCTCGTTGCCCAGTTTCAAGTTTTTACCGATCGATTGGCCATAGCGGAAGAAAGCGGCGTAAAGCTGCTCCGGATCGGCGCTGGCCAATTGAGCCAGGTTGGCACAGCCGGCGCCGATGAGATTGGAAATAGTCGCCTTGCTCGCCCAAGGCAGGCGGGAAAAATCGGCCCGGTGGACCAGGTCGAGAATGACCGCGGCTGGCAGCCCGCTGGCTTCGGCCAGGGCCTGGCGGCCGGCCAGAGTCCGTCCCGCCTGCAACAGTTCCAGGTTGGTACGGATTCCGGCCCCGCGCAGGGTCTGGATCGCCTGGCTGGAAAGCGGATCCTCCTGCACCAGGCCGCTCAAGTATTTTTCACCCGGGATTACCCAGTAGATCAGATACTTCAACACAGCGGCCAGGTCTGTGACCGAGATGCCGCTCTGCTCGCTGAAGCGCTCAAAGCGCTCCGCGGTTTCCACCCTGGCAACCAGGTCTTGGATGTCCGCTACCTCCGCCTGTTGCAACCTGTCCAGGCTGCTCAGCAAACTGGACAGGTATCCGCTGTACCGGCCACGTGGATCGCCGCCCAGCAGCCTGGTTGTGTACGCGGCCAGCTCAGGCAGGGCGAAATTAAAAATCTCGCCGACAAAGGAGTAGCGAAATGAGGTCTGAAGCCTGCGGCGCAGATCCTCATACCCTTTAATCGGGGACAAGGCCTGGTTGACGGCCAGCCAATCGATCGCCATACCACCTCCAATTTCTGGCAGTCTGAACGAAATCCTGCCAGTTTGATTCTACATCAAATCCAATCCGGAGAGCCGCACGGCCAGGAGCTGGGGTGCAGGCTCGAAAGTTGAACCCATGAACCCGTGATTCAGGCTTGCGCATCCTGCTCTGGGCAAATTTCCCAGCGCACAAAGCGGCGGATGATGATATTTTCTCCGATGGTCTGGATCGCCTGGTTTACGAGCTGTCCGACGCTGATCGTCTCATCGCGAATGTAGGCCTGGCGCAGTAAGACCTGCTGGTTCTTGTACTTTTCAGCCACCCCTTCCGCAATTTGCCGCAGGATTTTCTCCGGTTTCCCGGCGCGGCGCGCCTTCTCGATGGCGGATTGAACCTCCGCTTCCAAGGCCTGGGGGGGGATGTCCTCATCGCGCACATACAGAGGCGCGGCTGAGGTGATCTGGAGGGCGATTTCATGCCCAAAGTTCCGGAAAACCTCCGAGCGGCTGGCATATTCGGTTTCGCAGTTGATTTCGACCATCACCCCGATCCGCCCATTGGCATGCGAATAGAGCTCGATTTTGCCTTCGCGGGCGGCGCGCCCGGCCTGCTTCAGGGCTTCGCTGGCTGCCTTCGCGCGCAAATAGGCCAGCGCCGCCGGGTAATCCTGGCCGCACTGTTCGAGCGCTTTGCGGCATTCCATCACGCCCGCGCCGCTTTCACTGCGCAGTTGCTTGATCTGTTCAATAAGGTTGTTCA
>CAZAGA010000482.1:0-2575 GCA_964484335.1 uncultured Anaerolineaceae bacterium | reverse complement strand
CGCTGGGCAAATATAAATGCGGTAATGATAGGTAGGCATTTTTTCTCGCAGTAGGTTACCTATTATACTCGATCGAAATATCCAGGTCAGTCGCTTGATTATCACGTATAAACGTGTTATACTTAATTACGTGAAATAATATGCAAGGAGGCTGTGATGGAAACTACCCAAAATGTAACCCTGGCTATTCCTAAGGATGTGTTGCGTAAGGCCAAGATCCTCGCCGTGCAAAAGAATACCTCGTTATCTGGCTTGCTGACCCAAACACTGACCAGTTTAGTTGCGCAGCAGGAAGCCTACGAGCAGGCCCGGCAGCGTAATTTAGCTCTTTTGGAGAGCGGGTTCAACCTGGGTACACAAGGGCAAATTACCTGGAAGCGAGAAGAGTTGCATGAACGATGACCCACATGTGCATAATTTCCTGGATACCAATATCCTGGTGTATGCCTATGATCGCTCTGCCGGGCAAAAACACAAGCTGGCTGCTCAACTGGTACAAAGCTGTTGGGAAAATGAGAGCGGTTGCATCAGCATCCAGGTGCTGCAAGAGTTCTTTGTGACGGTGACCCGCAAGATCCCCATCCCGCTCGAGTATCAAACGGCCCGCCAAATTGTCGCCGACCTGGCTCAATGGCGCCTTCATGCGCCTGATGCCGGAGATTTGCTCCAGGCTATTGATCTCCAGCAAACCCATCAACTGGCTTTTTGGGATGCTCAGGTGGTGCAAAGTGCAGCCAGCCTTGGCTGCAATCAATTGTTATCCGAAGATTTGAATCATGGTCAATTTTATGGCCAGGTGCAGGTGATCAATCCTTTCAAAGAGAGTAGTTGATCGACGGCATATATTTTCATTCCTGGATAAATTCAATAGTGTTAGGAAATGTCGCATCTTTAGTGATTTTCATCGCAGCTGTGTTGACCTTCTACACGGCGCTGTTGCATCTCACCCGCAAGAAGTCCAACCGATCCTATGCCTTCCGCCTCGGGCGTGATCTGATTGTGGGGTGGCAAACCCTTCAGTTATATTTCATCACCCAGGGCCTTCAATTGGCCTATCCGCTCACACTATATCCTTTCATCACCTTTCTGTTCATTTCCGGGCCCTTGAACTATATGCGCTATCACCTGTTTTTATATCCGGGTAAAAGAATCCCGGCGCGGGTGATGGTTCAGATGGTGCCGGCGGTCGTTGTTTTAGGCTGGGAGACCTGGTTTTATCTTTTTAGCGGCTTTGCCAATCCGGAGATGATGAGCCAGGTGTTTTCTGCCCCAGCCCGCTATCTGTTCAGCTACCTGATCATTGCCGGTGCGATCGTTTCGCTGATTCAATACGCGATATTGTTAAAAATGGAACTTGGATTTGTCAGCATTAAAGAAACCCGTGAGCCGGTGTTAATGTCCAGCGCCATCATTTTCCTGTACATGGTCAACATTGGCTTGATTGCCGGCGGTTTTTTCTTTGTCAAATCAGGTCTCATGTTTCTCGGCATCCTCCTCACGGGCGTCGCTGGGATCACTTACCTGCTCTTTGAAAACCGCTACCCGCATTTCTATCAACTGGTTGCCCGCGAAGAGCGGCAGAAAAAGTACAAGAAATCCTTACTCGAAGGCCTGAGCCGCGAGAAAATCATGCAACGCTTGCAGGAATTGATGGAGCACGAAAAGATCTATTGCCATGACGACCTCAAACTGGAAGATGTGGCAGCGCTGCTCTACATCACCCCCCACCAGCTATCTGAGTTTGTCAACGACTGCCTCGGGATGAATTTCTCCAGTTACGTCAATCAGTACCGGGTGGAAGAAGCCAAGCGCTTGTTGGCGAGTTCGCCCGATAAAAGCACCCTGATGATCGGGTTCGAAGTGGGCTTTGGGTCAAAACAATCCTTCAATCTAATCTTCAAAAACCAGACCGGGCTGACGCCCTCGGGATATCGAAAACAGGCAAAAGCTGAACCAAAAGGTCAAAATTTATAATTTTTGACGACAAGCGCACAAATTCCAGCTATGATCGTATCGTAAGGGATTGGCATACGAATCATGAAAGGAAGCTGTGCCTTGAATCAGATACTCACCCCTGGTTTTAAATTTCGTTTTGCCCTCGCTGACCTGGGCTTCATGACCCTGCGTTCGTTCGCGGATTTCTTCCTGCTTTTTTATCTCACGGATGTTGCCGGGGTCAATCCGGCGATCGCCGGCAGCGCCTTGTTGTTTGGCAAACTCACCTGGGACGCCATCAACGACCCGCTCTTCGGCTACTGGTCAGACCGCACGCGTTCCCGCTTTGGACGGCGGCGAATCTACTTGCTGGTGACCGCCGTCCCGCTGGCCCTGGTAACCTGGCTTCAGTTCTCTCTGCCCACTGGGTTAACTGGGGTCAGCGCTTTCATCGCGGTATTGTGCACCTTCTGGTTAAAAGACACCTGTGTCACCCTGGCAATCGTCCCGTATTACGCCATGACCGCTGAAGTCACCCGCGACTACCGTGAGCGCTCCAACATTGTCCTTTATCGTGGCCTTGCCAGCGTGGTGGGTTACATTCTTGGCGCGGCGGTCATCACGTCTGTGGTCGGTGTGT
>CAZAGA010000481.1:0-2576 GCA_964484335.1 uncultured Anaerolineaceae bacterium | reverse complement strand
GCAGGATTAAGTACGAGCTGGTCGCACCTGGATCCTGGTGGCCGGCGCTGCGTTCGCCCAGGTAGCTGGCACGCCCTTTACGGGCTACCCAGGGGATCGTTGCCAGCATACCATCTTTGGCTGCCTGGGCGGAATTCGCCAGGGCAGCTCCAAATGTTTGGTGATCCTGGAGGGACTGTTTGAGAGAGTTCAAAGCCGGGGTAAGCGCGTCTACCATCGTCTTATCGCCCAGCTCTGCCTTACCGCGCATCACCACCCCGGCAATGCCAGCTTCCAGGGCGATGGTCCAATCTTCCAGGTTCAATTCCATTTTTCCGGCCGATTTCATGCCCATCTGCAGGAAAAAAGTACCATACAAAGGGCCTCCCGCACCGCCGACCGTCGATAGCAGGTTCATGCCGACTGACTTGAAGATCGTGCCAATGTCCTTATCGGCAAATTCGGGCATTTTCTCAATGACTTTCTTGAAACCCCGATCCATATTAGCGCCGTGGTCAGCATCACCAATCGCGGCATCCAACTGAATCAGGTAGTCCCGGTTATCGCTCAGAACCGATGCGACTGCTTTGATCCATTCCAGGGTTTGATCTCGACTGACGGACATGGGATGCTCTCACAGAAAACGAGATAAGAAGGATCGTCGATTCGCGAGATGTTCACGAATCGACGAAAGAAGCTCTACATGCCCCAGCGCATACCAGGGGTCTTGACCGGGAAGTCCCATAGCTTGAGCAGGTCATCATCCATCTTGAGCATGGTGATCGACATACCGGCCATTTCCAGGCTGGTAATGTACGGGCCGATCAGGTTGCGGACAACTTTGAGGCCATGCTTGATAGCGATTTCGTGGGCTTTGCGGTAAGCCACGTACAACTCAACCAGGGGAGTGCCGCCCATGCCATTGACGAAGATCAAGACGTTTTCGCCGGCTTTGTAGGGGATATCGGTGATAATCGGCTCCATCAGCATTTCAACGATTTCATCGACCGGCTTGAGGGGCATGCGAACCCGCCCTGGCTCGCCGTGGATACCGATGCCGATTTCCATCTGGTCTTCGGGTAGATCAAAGGTCGGCTTGCCGACATGCGGCACGGTGCAGGAAGTCAGCGCCATGCCCATACTGCGGCCCCAACCATTGACCTTGCGGACGATATCCGCAACTTCTTTCAGGGAGCGCTTTTGCTCAGCTGCCGCGCCGGAGATTTTTTCCGCCAGGACAGTCGCGCCAACGCCGCGCCGGCCAGCCGTGTAGAGGCTGTCCTTCACCGCAACGTCGTCATCGATGACTACACTTTCAATCTCGATGCCTTCGGCGCGGGCCAGATCAGCGGCCATTTCAAAGTTCATAATGTCGCCAGTGTAGTTCTTGACAATGTGAACCACGCCAGCGCCGCCGTTAACGGCCTTGGTCGCTTCTAGCATCTGGTCTGGGGTTGGGGAAGTAAAAACTGCGCCTGGGCAGGCCGCATCGAGCATGCCATAGCCAACAAAACCGCCATGCATTGGCTCATGCCCGGAGCCACCTCCGGAAACCAGGCCCACTTTTCCCTTCACAGGGGCATCGGCGCGCACAATGTAGTTCGGGTCAAAATAGACCTTGACCAGGTCTGAGTGCGCCACGACGATGCCTTCAAGTTCTTCCTTCACGACATCATCGGGCTTATTGATCAGTTTCTTCATATTTTTTCCTCCGGCTGACAGTCAGGAACGGCCCGGCTTCATCAGCCGGGCCGTTCCATCAAAAATTATTTCTTGGGCAGATAAGCCGTGACGAACCAATCATAGGTGAAGGCGCCCAGGATACCACCGACAATCGGGGCGAGGATCGGGGCAACGAGCCAGTACGAGCCAACGAACAAGTCCTTGGTGCCGGCTACCAAACCAAACAGACGCGGGCCAAAGTCACGAGCCGGGTTGATCGCATAGCCGCTCGGGCCACCCAGGGACAGACCGACCGCCAGGACCGTGCCGCCGACCAGGAATGGGCCAAGGTTGTGCATCAGGCCGGTATTCTTGGAATCGCCGCTGGCCAGGACGCCCCACAGCAGGACTGCGGTGCCAAAGATTTCAGCAATGACCGCATTCAGCAGGCTGTAGCCAGTTCCAGCGCCCTTGTCGCCGACCGCACCCCAGAAGGAGTTGCCGAAGACAGAGCCAGGTCCGGTGCACCACACGTTCGGCATACCAGCACCCTTCAGGCCTTCCATGTAGACCAGGTAAACGCCGGCTGCGCCGAGGAAGGCGCCGACGATCTGGGCGACGATGTAGGGCGCAACCTTGCCCCACGGGAAGCCACGCTTGACAGCCAGGGCGATAGTCACAGCCGGATTCAGGTGAGCACCCGAAACGCCAGCCGAGACATACACAGCCACGATGACTGCGAAGGCCCATCCGAAGGTGATCGTGTTCCAGTTGTAAGCGCCGGAAGCCAGGCGGGGGGCCAGGCCGACATTCGCCACAACGCCATCACCCAACAGGATCAGGATGAAGGTGCCGAAGATTTCTCCAATTAGTTGTCCAAACATTGTTTATTCTCCTTACTTGATGGTTGTTTGATACGATTGGTCCAAAATGAA
>CAZAGA010000480.1:0-2576 GCA_964484335.1 uncultured Anaerolineaceae bacterium | reverse complement strand
AACTTGCCTTCTTCGCCTTCCGAATCGGCGTCCAGGCTGGAATAGAAACCGCCGGCGGGGTGGCGCAGCTCACGTACCAGGAAGTCGAGCGTATCTTCACACACCCGGCGAAAGTCCGCCCGGCCTGAGACCAGGTAACCGTGCAGGTAAGCCAGGGCTAATTGGGCGTTATCGTAGAGCATTTTTTCGAAGTGGGGAACGAGCCACAGGTCATCGGTCGAGTAACGGGCAAAGCCTCCGCCGACCAGGTCGTACATCCCACCGCGTGCCATTGTCTCCAGGGCGTGTACGGCGATTTGGCCGGCGGCCCAATTGCCGCGGCTGACCTGGCGGAGCAGGAACTCGATCGCCATCGGCTGGGGGAAGCGCGGCGCAGAACCCCACCCGCCGTGTTTCCAGTCATAAGCCTGGGCCAGCGCCTGGCTGGCCTGCCCGACCAACCCGGCCTGGAGCGGCCTTTCGGAGGCCTGGATCTGCAGCGCGCCCTGGATATGCTCGCTGATCTGGGCGCTGCTCTCGACGATCTTCGGACGGTCATCGCGCCACAGCCGGGCGATTGCCAGGAGCACTTCGCTGAAGGATGGCCGGTTGTAGCGCCGGACGGGCGGAAAATAAGTCCCGCCATAGAAGGGCTGGCCTTCGGGAGTGAGGAAGACGCTCATGGGCCAGCCGCCCTGGCCGGTCATTGCCGTAACCGCTTGCATATAAATGCCATCCAGATCGGGGCGTTCTTCACGATCGACTTTGATATTGATAAAATGCTCGTTCATGATCGCCGCGGTGGCCGGATTTTCGAAGGATTCGTGCGCCATGACGTGGCACCAATGGCAGGCAGCATAGCCGATCGAGAGAAAAATCGGCTTGTCCTCGCGGCGTGCTTTCTCGAGGGCCTCGGAGCCCCAGGGGTACCAATCGACCGGGTTCTCGGCGTGTTGGAGCAGGTAAGGAGAAGTTTCGTGGATCAGGTGATTTGGCATGGGCTCTCTATTCCCCGAACTCGAGCTCGAAATCTTCGTCTTCGTTCGCCAGGCCGGTATTTTCAATCAGGATCTCGCCGAACAAGCCTTCCTGTTGGGCGCTGACCACCTGGCGTTTAATCAGCTCGAGCATGGCCAGGAAGGTGACGACGATCTCCAGGATGGTGGGGCGGGCGCTGAAAAGCTGGCTGAAGCGCACGCTGCCTTGCTGGCGTAAATGCCCGGTGATGGCGCGGATTTTTTCACGGATGGTGATCTTCGGCGCCGAGACCACGTCTCCCAGCGGGATGCGCTCGTCCTCTTTTAGAAAAATAGCCCGCGCCGCGCTGAGCAGCTCGGCCATCCCCAGTCCATCCAGGTCGAGCGGGAGGTTGAAATGCGGCGCTGGCGCCAGGCGCAGATAAGTCCGCCGCCCATCGGCTTCAAGCTGCGCAAAACGGATGGCGATATCCTTGAAGCGTTTGTAAATCAGCAGTTGGCGCACCAAGGCGTCGCCGGGATCTTCTTCGCCCGGCTCGCGCACTGGCGGGCGCGGTAAGAGCGCTTCCGATTTGATCTGCACCAGCCGGGCGGCAATGACCAGGAAAGCCGAGACCTCCTCGGCGCGCTGTTCCTGCAGGGTGCGCAGGTGCTCCAGGTATTGGTCGGTCACCTGGGCCAGGGCCAGGCGGGTGATGTCCAGCTCAGCTCGCTCGATCAATTGGAGCAGTAAGTCGAGGGGGCCTTCGTAAACCGGGGTGGCGACGATGTAGCCTTTGCTTTGGAAGGAAGCGATGCTTTGATCCACGCGCCAGATTATACCTGACAATTCTGCCGCATCATGCTATACTAACCGCCAATCAAAAACCCTGGAGGCGAAATGACAGACGTGTGGCGAGAAGTAGCGGCCGTATGGCAGGGTGAGCTGGGCTTCATAGGCAACAGCCCTTCCGGCGGCCAGGTGCAAATGGGCATGGTCGATGGAAAGCCGGGGGTCACCCCGATGGAGATGCTCCTGCTGGGTGTGGCGGGCTGCACTGGAATGGACGTGGCCTCGATCCTGACCAAGATGCGCCAGAAGCTGACTGGCTTGAAGATCTCGGTGCGGGGCAAGCGCGCCGATGAGCATCCCAAGATCTTCACCGAGATCGAAGTGCTGTACGAATTATGGGGTGAAGATTTGGACCCAAAAGCCGTCGAAAACGCCATCGAGCTTTCTGAAGTCAAGTATTGCTCAGCCAGCGCGATGCTGCGAGCCGCTGCTCAACTGCGTTCGTCTTACCGAATTTATCCCGTTCAATCGTTAAATTAATGGAGGAGATGATGATTGCCGAGCCCGTGCATGTCAGTGATGCCAATTTTCAAAAGACCGTTTTAGAATCGCCGATTCCAACCATTGTGGATTTTTGGGCGCCCTGGTGCGGGCCGTGCCGGATGGTCGCGCCGACGCTGGATAAGCTGGCCAAGGAGTACTCGGGCAAGCTGCTGGTGGCCAAGGTGAACACCGACGAAAACCCCGAGTGGGCCCAGCGCTACGGCGTCCAGGGCATCCCGACAATGCTGTTCGTGGCCAAGGGAAAGGTTATCCATCGCCAGGTGGGCGCGCTGCCCGAGCCGATG
>CAZAGA010000479.1:0-2585 GCA_964484335.1 uncultured Anaerolineaceae bacterium | reverse complement strand
GTGTTAAACCGAAAGCTTTCGATCCGCTCGCTGGTTTGGCGGATGGTTCGATGTAGCCAGCGTTCCAGCTCGGGGTCAGTCCCGGAAGCAGAGTGGCTAGCCGTGTAGGTGTCGGCGAAGAGAGTCCAGATGCGGCTCAGAAAGCGTAATGCGCCATGGATGCCATCGATGCTCCAGGCGATATCCTGATCAAAAGGCGCCATGAACAGCTCGTAGACGCGCAGGGCGTCCGCCCCATAAGTCTCCACCATCCGGTCAGGCGTTATGACATTGCCACGCGACTTGGACATCCGGGCTCCATCCGGGGCTAATAATTGGCCCTGGTTGAGCAGCTTTGCAAATGGTTCTCGAAAACTGATCAAGCCGGCATCCGCCAGGACGCGCGTCCAGAAACGGGCATAGAGCAGATGCAGGACAGCATGCTCGGCGCCACCGACGTATAAATCCACCGGCAGCCAGTAATCGGCAGCCTGCCTCTCAAAAGGCGCTTGCTCGGACCAGGGGCTGGCATAGCGTAAGAAATACCAGGATGAGCAGGCAAACCCACCCATTGTATCTGTCTCGCGCCGGGCTGGGCCGCCACAAACCGGACAGGTCGTGTGCAAGAATTCTGGCAGGCGGGCTAAGGGTGAGTGACCGCTGCCATCGGGCTGAAAGTTCTCCATCTGCGGCAAGAGCACCGGCAACTGCTCGAACGGAACAGGCTGCTCGCCGTGCAGATCGCAATACACGATCGGGATCGGGGTACCCCAGTAACGCTGGCGGCTGATCAGCCAATCGCGCATCCTATAGATGACTTTCGGACCACCTGCCCGGCGGGCTTGCAACGCAGCAGCGATCCGCCGGGCGCCTTCAGTGCTCTCCAACCCATCGAATTCAGCCGAGTTGACCATCCTTCCCGGACTGGTATAAGCCGTATGGGTCTCCAACAGATCAGCGCTGGCAGGAGCAATGACTTCTATGACCGGTAGATTGTATTGACGGGCAAACTCAAAATCGCGCGTGTCATGAGCCGGCACCCCCATCACCAGGCCGGTGCCGTAACCCGGCAGGACATAATCCGCCACCCAAATCGGAACTGGCGCCCCCGTCAAGGGATGAACTGCATAGCTTCCGCTGAAAACACCGGTTTTCTGGCGGGTTTCCATCATGCGCTCGATTTCACTCTGGCGGGCAGCCTGGGCCAGGTAGGCCTGAACGGCAGGCCGGAATTCGGGAGTGGCTAAGATTTCCACCAGCGGATGTTCCGGGGCAATGGCCAGGAAGGTCACCCCATAGACGGTGTCCGGGCGGGTAGTGAAGACCGGCATGGGTTCACCAGCGGGACCAGCGAAGATGACCTCGCAACCCTCCGAGCGGCCAATCCAGTTGCGCTGCATGGATTTGATCCGCTCTGGCCAGTCGATTTGATCTAGCCCTTCCAGCAACTCGTCTGCCAGAGCTGTAATCTTAAAATACCAGGCCGGGATTTCGCGCTTGATCACCCCGGAATGGCCGCGCCAGCAGACACCCTGATCGACTTCATGACTCGAGAGGGTGGTTTGACAACCAGGGCACCACCATTGCCAATTGGTATCGCGGTAAGCCAGGCCGCGCTGGTACATGAGCAAGAAGAAGTACTGCGTCCAGCGGTAAAACTCGGGCTGGGAGGAGTCTATCTCGCGCGACCAATCATAGCCGGCGCCGATCAGGTCAAACTGGCGTCTGAAATTGGCGGTATTGCGGTCCGTGGTGACGCGTGGGTGCACCCCGTGAGTCACTGCATACTGTTCGGCCGGCTCGCCGAAGGCGTCCCAGCCCATCGGGTGGAGCACATTAAAGCCAGACATGCGTTTATAGCGCGACAGGACATCCGTCGGCACATAATTCCGGCAATGACCGACATGCAGGCCATCCCCAGATGGGTACGGAAAGAAATCCAGGCAGTAAAACTTGGGCTGGTCGGAGGCTGGCTGGGCGAGATAAAGCGACTGCTCAGCCCATCGAGCGCGAACGCGCGGTTCTATGGATTGCGGATCATAAACTGGCCAACTTTGTGCAGAAGCTTCCATCTCAGACCTCCTCTCAAAGGTTTGACCAGGCGAGGGAATCGCCAGGCCATAAAAAACAAAAACTCCTTCATCCCACCAGGGACGAAGGAGACCTCCGCGGTACCACCCTGCTTGCCCGTCGATTGCCGGGCCGCTCTGGCTCGCGCTAACGGGCGAAACCCGCCGCCAGCTAAGAAACCAGGCGTTTCTTCACCGGCGAGGCTTGTCCAGAGATTGCTGGACCACAGGCGAGTTCGGTTCAAAGGCTTTCAAAAGTCCTGTGCTCTGCGGGCACCCTGCCGGGCTCACACCTCGCTCTCCCAGCTCGCTGACAGATAACCTATTACTCCTGTTTACGCTTTAATGGTTTAGCGGCCTTCAACCAGCGCCAGCCGCTTTCGCTGAACACTGCCTGCCGACCGCCAGATTGTGTGGACCCAGAGAGATTCGAACTCTCGACCTTCTCAATGCCATTGAGACGCGCTCCCAACTGCGCTATGGGCCCATGGATATAAGCTGCGGTATTTTACACGGAATTATGAATTCCGTCAACCA
>CAZAGA010000478.1:2096-2591 GCA_964484335.1 uncultured Anaerolineaceae bacterium | reverse complement strand
GGCGACTTTTCTCCGCGAAGGCTCTTCGCCAGGCCTTGGTTGCAGCCGGTTTTGAGATCGAGGCAGTACGCCAGGTGCAGATAACTCCGGCCCAGCGCGCTCAGTTTGGATTGGTCATGCGCTGGATGATAGAGGGATACAGCATTGTACAAAAGCTTCCCCTGGTGGGAGGCATCCTGAACCAGGTTGGCCCACTTTTTTATGTTTCGGCGACGCTCCGGAAATCGGAATGAGCCCATTTCGCAACACCCTCTGGCTATTGTTGGGCGACCTGGCAGCGAAGGTACTGAACTTCCTCGCCCTGGTGTACTTGGCCCGTGTCCTGGGAGTAGGGGGCTATGGGGTATTCGAGTTCGCGATTACAGTGCTTACTTACTTCACTCTGCTTGCGGATGCAGGATTGGAAGTTTGGTCCTTGCGCGAGACTGCGCGTGGCGTTGATCTGCGGAGCCTGGCCAGCCAAACACTCTTTTGGAAGATTACCTTTGCCGCATT
>CAZAGA010000478.1:0-2086 GCA_964484335.1 uncultured Anaerolineaceae bacterium | reverse complement strand
GTCCTTGGGTATCCTGATCCTTGCCCTGCCATTTTTTCCGGCCTATCCGGGCTTGCGGTCGTTGTGTTATATCCTGGGCCTGGTTTTAATTGTCCAGGCTCTCAACTTAAAGTGGGTCTTCCTGGGCCAGGAGAAGATGCGCTGGGTGTCTGCCGGATTGATCTTAGCCCAGATCTTCTTCTCAGTCGGAATGGTCCGTCTGGTGAGCAGCTCCGTTGACCTCAACAGGGCTGCCTGGGTGTGGTTGGCCAGTGAGAGTATTTCCAGCCTTTTCTTTGGTGTTTTATACATCCGAGAACAGGGCTTTAGACTCTCATGGCCGGGCTGGCCTGAAGCATTTAAATCTTTAAAACCAGCTCTCTCGATTGGTTTAATGCAGGCTATGGGGATCATGAACTACAATTTTGACAGCCTGCTGCTGGGTTTCCTGGTTGGTGCTGAAGCTGTGGGCTGGTATAAAGCGGCTTATAAACCGATCACCGCTGTCTTGGGTCTCCCCCTAACCTATTTTGCTGGTTTGCTGCCGGCTTTGACACGCGCATGTACTGCTGGTCGAGAGGAATTTTGGGCTGTATTCGATCGTAGCTTGCGCTTGACCTTGCTTTGTAGCCTGCCGATTGCGATTGGTGGAACTTTCTTGGCCCAACCAATCGTCGATCTTCTTTATGGCCCGGATTATGCTCAATCAGTTTTAATATTGAAGATATTGGCCTGGTCCGCCGCAATGGTTGTCTTTCGGGCTACCCTCCGGCATGGCCTGCTGGCAGTTGGCCGCCAAGATTTGGCCTTGCGCGCGGCTCTGGTTGCGGTCAGTTTGAATATCCTGCTCAATAGCCTCTTGATCTCAAAATACGGCATGCTTGGGGCTGCATTCACGACCGTATTTTCTGACCTGGCTTGGTTGACCATTTCAATTGCAGATTTTGGCCGTGTTATCGCACGTCTGAACTGGATATCATACCTGTACCACCCCCTGTTAGCCAGCGTCGCAATGGCTTTATCGTTTTACCTGCTCAAAGAGCAGAACTGGCTGCTCCAGGCAGTCGCTAGCGTCAGTGTCTATGGAATTATCCTGGTGGTGACTGGTGAAAAAGAAACTCGCAGTTGGATCCAGAAGCGGCGCATGGGTGTAAGCTGATGCAACAAAATCAATCAACATCTTCCTTGTCACGCTCTAGGCTTGACCAGTTCATTCAAAACCGTTATTCCAGCCGTGGATTGATGGTTCGTTTGTTCATTACATGCTGGTTAATATTTGGACTTCATTTCGCTACCAATATTGTCCGGGAAATATATCCCGCCTTGGCTTTAGGTGACCAGCTCAGTTTTCGTCTGGATGCATATGCGGGTCTCCATCCTGACATTTTCGAGAAACCAGGTTATGGCTGGCATATTAACAATAACCCGGGTGTATCATTTTTTGCTGCAATCCCTTACGCAGCCTCGCGCCCAGTGATTGACCGCCTGGTTTCAGTCGTTAATCAGAGTCGGGCCGAACCCGGAAAAATTGAGCCGCCCACCTACGATTCCCCCTGGCCGTTGGCGCGCCAGTTTTATATCGAAGCCTGGAAGCGCGGGCTGGATGTCAAGTTTGCCCTGGCTGCTTTTGTCATGCAGTTCTTCTTGATGGCGCCGTTATCAGCTTTCAGTGCGGTAGTGATGTATCGTATCCTGCAAGTTGTGTTTCAATCTCCTTCATGCGGTATCGGTCTGGCGCTGTTATATGCTCTGGGTACCCCCGTCTTCTTCCGAACGGGTACTCTAAACCAGAACTTGGCTTTAGGGATTCTGGCTTTCTTTGGTTTTTTGACGCTCTGGAATCCAACCGGGGAAATAAAGTTTACTCAAAGAAAAAAGTATTTCCTGGCTGGTCTGGCGGGCGGCCTGGCTGTTTTATTCGATTACAGTGGCCTGGTTTTTCTGGCCGGTTTATTCATCTATGGTTGGATAAAAAACCGCTCGCGCCTGGCTCGCCAGAGTCTGCTTGCTTTGACACTGAGCTTCACACTGGGTGCTTTGCTCCCCATCGGACTGCTTTGGTTTTACCAGTGGAAAAGCTTTGGGAATCCATTTTTACCCGCCCAGC
>CAZAGA010000477.1:0-2593 GCA_964484335.1 uncultured Anaerolineaceae bacterium | reverse complement strand
ATCACGTGCGAGATGCTTTCGATATCCAGGCCGCGGGCGGCGATGTCAGTGGCGACCATGATCTGGTACGCGCCGCTCTTGAAGCCGCTCAAGGCGGCCTGGCGTTGGTTTTGCGAGCGATTGCCATGCAGGCTGGTCACCCGGTAGCCGGCCCGGCCGAGCTGGATGGCCACTTTTTGGGCGCGGTGCTTGGTGCGGGCAAAGACCAGCACCGAAGCCACGTCGGTCTTTTCGAGCAGCGCCATCAGCAGCGGGGTTTTCAGGTGCGCTTCGACCGGGTAGAGGGCGTGGCTGACGGTGTGAGCCGGGCGATCGATCCCGACCGCCACGCGCTGCGGGCGGTTGAGGATTTGGGCGGCGAGCTGCTCGACTTCGGCCGGAAAAGTGGCCGAAAAGAGCAGCGTCTGGCGGCGGGCGGGCACGTATTTCAAGATCCGGCGGATGGCGGGCAGGAAGCCCATATCGAACATGCGGTCGGCTTCGTCCAGGACCAGGGTTTCCAGGCTGTTGAGCGAGGCGACGCGCTGGTCGAGGTGGTCGAGCAGGCGCCCGGGGCAGGCGACCAGGATTTCGACGCCAGATTGGATGGCCCGGATCTGGGGTGCGGCGCCCACGCCGCCGTAAATGGTGGCGCTGCGCAGGCGGGTGCCGGCGCTGAGCTCCTGGAAGGTCTGGTGGATTTGTTCAGCCAGCTCACGCGTCGGCGTGATCACCAGGGCGCGGGTCTGGCCGCGCGGGCCGTTGAGCAGCTTGTGCAAGATCGGTAAGACAAAGGCAGCGGTCTTGCCGGTGCCGGTTTGGGCGGTGCCGATGAGATCTTTGCCGCTCAAGATGGTTGGGATGGCCGCGGCCTGGATCGGGGTGGGGTCGGTGTAGCCGGCGCGGCTGATGCCTTGCGCCAGGCGGGGGTCTAACTTAAATTGGGTGAAACTCATTCAAATTCCTTTATATCGATACACACCGGTGGGGGTGCAGCGAAGCCGCACCCCCACCGGTGTGTGTTTGTTTTTGCAAATGCACACAGGGCCCAACTATACCACAAAATGAGCGATTAAAGTGACTTGGGGTGGAGGATTTCCTGGTCGGCCAGGTCGGCTTCGGCGAAGATCGCCTTGACTTCTTCCTTCATGGCGGGGGTGGCGGTGGGGGTCATAGGGATAAACTTGACCAGGTCGCGCGCCTGGCGGAGCAGGTCTTTGACCTGGGCGATGTAGGACAGGTTGTAGCGCCCGCCATCGATCGGGACGGGCAGGTCGCGCGCTTTCTGGATCAGCTTGCGGGCGCGCAGGAGGCGTTCAGCGGCGGGGATTAGCTTGGCCATTTCTGGAATTATAACCGGGTTGGATTATTTAGATCAGAGATTGATTCAGGGAAATTGATGTAAAGTACCCTTGACATGTAAAGGAAACTTGACTATAATAATGTCAAGTAAACTTTACACAAGGAGGCGCGATGAAAAACCGCTTGGAAGAATTCCGGGCCCGGAACGGGTGGACGCAGCAGGAGCTGGCCGATCGAGTGGAGGTCTCCCGCCAGACGATTATCTCGCTGGAGGGCGGGCGCTATAACCCGTCAATTTTGCTGGCCTTCCGGCTGGCAAGGTTGTTCGGGGTGAAGATTGAGGAGCTGTTTTTATATTCTGAAGAGGAGGATCAAAATGGATAAGCGAACGAATTGGATTGCCGGGCGGGTGCGGCTGGGCTGGTTGTTCCTGGGCGGCGGGGCGCTGGTTGGGCTGGCCGGGGTGTGGTTGGAGCTCCAGGCGGCCGGACCGAGTAACTTCCGCCTGTTGACCGGGCTGGGCATCTTGCTGCTCGGGATCGGGGTGGGTTACCTGGTGCGCTACCGGGCGGCGCTGAAGGATAGCGCCGCAGCCCGCCGGCTGGTTGCCGAGGAGCGCGATGAGCGCAGCGAGCTGATCCGGGCGCGGGCTGGTAACCGGGCGTACTGGGTCTCGGCGGGGCTGGTTTACCTGGGGCTGTTGTGGGCTTCGTTTGCCGCCAATGGCCGCCTGCCGGCCCTGGACGGGGATGTGCTGTGGGCTTTCCTGGCCGCTTGCGCGCTGTTGCCCTTCGGGGTCTACCTGGCCAGCGTGCTGAGCGACGAGCGCAACCGCTAGTCGCAAAGGAGAGTCGCAAAGTTTTGAACACATCACAGGTGGCTGGGGGACCAGCCACCTGTGATGTGTTCAATAGGATTGGTTTCAAGGCCGGATGGCCAGGCTGTCGGCCGGGACCCAGCCGGTCTGGTTCAAAACGTTGCGCACTTCGATCCACAGGCGGCCATCCAGGCTCTGGCGCTGGTAGAGCAGCAGCACCGGCGTGCCCTGGGGCAGCCAGAGCACGACCTGGCCGGCCGGGGACTGGCGCAGGTAGACCCCCTGGCCATCGGCGGCAGCGATGGATGCCAGCACTGGGGTGGGGGTGAGCGTGGCAGTCGGGGTTGGCGTGGCGCTGGGGATGAGCGTCTCGGTCGGGGTGGTAGTCTGGGTGGGGGTCGAGCTGGCCGTGGGCGTGGCGCTCGGCGTGGCGCTGGGGGTCAGGCTGGGGCCGGGGGTGGCGGTGAAGGTCGGGGTCAGGGTGGGGGTGAAGGT
>CAZAGA010000476.1:0-2631 GCA_964484335.1 uncultured Anaerolineaceae bacterium | reverse complement strand
GGCGTGCCAGCTCGGCGTCGATCCGGCCGATCTGCATCTCATAAATCCCGACCACGAAGGGCATTAACTTGAACCCCATTCCCTGCCCAGTCCGGCTGGCTTCGATTAAACCTTTTCGAACCATGCCTTTCAGCATCTGGCCAGTTTCCTTCGGGTCCTCGTTTCTAGCCGCGTTGAGCAGTATTTGTTCGGGTGTTTGCCATTCGGCGCTCAGACAGGCTGCCAGGCTGGCCTCCTCGGGTGAGAAAAGCTTGGCCAGCAGGCGCAACTCAGCCCCATCTGGCGTGGCTGGAAAGCCATTCGGCAGCTCATCAAGCTTTTGGGCGAGCAAGTGATAGATACTACGGGTCTGGTCGGGATCAGCCAAGGTCGATCTCCTGGTCGAGAGTGGCATTATTATATCGCAATCGATTATAATGAACCATCGGCTCCACCCTCAAGCTCGGTTCAGGAGGGCACACGAATGGACATATTGACTTCCACGGTTATGGCCCGGGTGCCGGTCACGATCCTTCGTTTGCAAGGTAACCTCGATTCCCACAGCGCCGGGTATTTTGATGATCAATTGCGCCGACTGATCGACAGTGGCGTCAAGGATATCCTGCTGGATTTTACTGGTGTGCCTTACATGAGCAGTGTAGGGATTCGTTCCCTCAGTGCAGCCTACAATTGGTTGCACCCCGTCCAAACCGGAGCGGAGCAAAAAGCGCTCAGCCAGGCCATTCACGATGGCAGCTACCACGCCCCGCACTTAAAGCTGCTCAACCCCAGCCCAGGAGTCTTTAAAGTTCTCGGGTTGGTTGCCCTGGATCGTTTTCTACCGGTTTTCACCGACGAACAGGCTGCCCTGGCTGATTTTTAACCCGCCAGGCGTACGAAGATATCCCCTGCAATTTCATCATCGACGGCGAACTGGCTGTATCCGGCTTCGAAAACTACCGATGGGTAGGTCTCTTTCACCTGGATCGAGACGCCTGGTAGGATTCCCATTGCCATCAACTTATGCAGGCGCTGGGAGTCGGCCATCTGCAGGTAGGCAATCTTCCCGGCCTGGCCGCGCTTGATATCCTTCAACGGTGCAATGATCGGCGACAACGATGCCCTCCCTTATTCGCAGCAGCGTCCAGGAGGAATTGGATTACCATGCGGGCAAACAACTGGATGTCCTAACAAGGTGCAGATGGTTTCATCGACCCCATCAAACAAGGCGTGCTCCAGGGTACAGGCTTTTTCGTCAATCAGCGAATTGTCGGTTGCCAGGACATCGGCAAATAGTCGCTCGGCCAGGCGGTGCCGCCGGATGGCCATGGCAGCTTCATGTTTGCCCACTGCGCTGAGGGTGATCCGTTCTCCATCCAAGACCACCAGGCCTGCCTCGACCAGCTCCTGATATTCTTCGGGTCGCCCGGAGTTGGCTGTGGGCTCAGAATGGTTTTCTTCACTCAGGATCCAGAGCAGCTCGAGCTGCTCCTGGGCGCGTTCATTGATTTTCAACTTGGTTTTGCTCCAGGCTTTTTTGATATTTTCTTCAACCAGGTGATTAATTTCGCTTCGGGTAGGATGGGATAACCACAGCGCGGGCAGTTGACTTTGCTGCAGCCACGCGCCATCGGACAGCCCTGGCAGCTTTGTCCGGCGCAGGACGGGTCGAAATACAGGCCACAGAAATCGCAATGTATTAGGGTATCCAGGTTAACGGGTAGCCGGGTGTTCATCCGCCATAACCAATCCATCGTAGGATCGTGTTCAATGCGCCGCCTACCAGCAAGGCAAACGGGAAAATGAACGCAGCCATCCCCAGGGCTGTCTTCCAGCCGCGTTCTTTAACGGTCACGGCGAATTGTGCGATGCAAGGGACAAACAGGGTCATCGTGACTACCGCGACCAGGAGCTGGGAAGCGCTCAGGCTGGCACGCAGGTCGTAAAGCCCGGCTGCTCCGTAGTCCCGGCGAAAAAAACCGAATAGGAAAGCCACCGCAGTCTGGTCTGGTAGATCTAACCAGCGCACTAGTGGGACCAGGGCGCGCACTGCCAGGTCGAAAAAGCCGGTCAGATTGCCAAGCCAGATGACCACGCTGGCGATAATGAAAAGAGGAAAGACTTCGCGCAAGTACCACTCCATGCGGGTATAGGTTTTTACCAGGATATTGCGGGCGCGCGGTAGGCGTAAGGGGGGTAGCTCCATATAAAAGCTGGGTTTCTCGCCAGGCATTAGTTTCGCAGTTAGATAGCCGACCAGCAGGAATACTCCACTCACCACTGCCAGCCAGGCGGGCAGCAGCAAGGGATAGCCAGCTAATAGCGCCAGCATCACCCCAATTTGAGCCGAACACGGGATTGCTAGCGAGAGTAGCAGGGTGCTGATCACTCGCTCCCGGCGGGTTTCCAGGGTGCGGGTGGTGATCGTCGCCATGGTATCACAGCCGAATCCCAGCACCAGCGGGATGACTGCTCGGCCGTTTAGACCGATTTTTTTGAACAGGCGATCGATCATCAGCGCCAGGCGTGGCAGGTAGCCGCTGTCTTCAATGATCGAGAAGGCGATGAAGAACACACCGACAAGCGGTAGAATAATCGCGAAGGCGTAGCGCAGCCCAAGTGTGACTACCCCGAAATCGCCGCCGATCAGGC
>CAZAGA010000475.1:0-2646 GCA_964484335.1 uncultured Anaerolineaceae bacterium | reverse complement strand
AACCCTATCAAGGGCGAAAAGACCAGGACTGGTACCGCGGCACAGCCGATGCGCTCTACCAGAACCGCAACCTGATCGCTGAATCGGGCTGCGACCGGGTCCTGGTCCTTTCTGGGGATCATATTTACAAACAAGATTACATGGATCTGCTGAATTTCCATGATTCCAAGGGCGCTGATCTGACCGTGGCGGTGATGAACGTGGCCCCGGAAGAGGTCTTTCGTTTTGGGATCATGAGCACCGATGCAACCCAGCGCATCACCAAGTTTACCGAGAAACCCAAGCAGTCCGATAGCACACTGGCCTCGATGGGCATCTATGTCTTCAATACGCGTTTTCTGCTGCAGCGGTTGAACGAGGATGCAGCAGATCCAACCTCATCGCATGACTTCGGCAAGAATATCATCCCCAAGATGGTGGCAGAGGATAAGGTGTATGCCTATCCATTCAGTGGGTATTGGGTAGATGTAGGGACGATCTCAGCTTATTGGGAGACGAACCTGGCGCTCTTGGAGCAAAAACCAGGTCTGGATCTATATGATCCCAGTTGGGTGCTCCATACGCGCTCGAAAGAGCGCCCTCCAGTCAAGCTGGGTTCGTCGGGAGAATCGCGCGATAGCTTGCTATCGAATGGCTGCGTGATTGAAGGCAAAGTGATCAATAGTGTTCTCTCGCCGGGCGTGTGGGTTGAGCCAGGCGCGCTGGTGCGCGACTCGGTGATCATGAACGATACCGTAATCCGCAAGGGAGCGGTGGTTGATCGCTGCGTGCTGGACAAGGAAATCGAGATTGGCGCAGGTGCGCAAGTGGGTGTGGGCGACGACAATACGCCGAACCAGCTTGAGCCGGCCAATATCAACACGGGGATTACTATTGTCGGCAAGCGAGCGAAGATCCCTGCCAAGGCCAAGATTGGTCGGAACTGCCGGATTGACCCGGGTACGTCGCAGGATGATTACGACCAGCTCGAGGTTCCGAGCGGCGGCACGGTCAGCCGGCGTGAGTTTAGTGCTTAGGTTTATTTTTGTAAACCAGGGAGTTTATAATGAGTCTACATCCACTGGCGGGCAAGCCCGCCCCCTACGAACTGCTGGTCAATGTGCCGCGCCTGGTCTCGGCCTATTACACCCAGGAGCCGGATCCTGCTGATCCTGCCCAGCGGGTGGCTTTTGGCACCTCCGGGCATCGCGGTTCATCCCTGAGAAATAGCTTTAATGAAGCCCATATCCTGGCGATCTCCCAGGCGATCTGCGAGTTTCGCCAGGCGCAGGGGATCACTGGCCCCTTGTTCATCGGCATGGATACGCACGCCTTATCCGAGCCGGCGCTGGCCAGTGCGATCGAGGTGTTTGCCGGGAACGAGCAAGAGATCATGGTCGATGCAGACCTGGGGTACACGCCTACGCCGGCTATCTCGCATGCTATCCTAAATTACAATCGCGGCCGGACCAGCGGTCTGGCGGATGGCGTGGTGATCACCCCTTCGCATAATCCGCCCGACGACGGTGGCTTTAAGTACAACCCGCCGGCCGGTGGACCGGCTGATACGGTCACGACCAAGGCGATGCAGGCGCGCGCTAATGAAATCCTCAGGAATGAATCGCGCGAGATCAAACGCATCAGCCTGGCACGAGCAATGAAAGCCGAAACCACCCACCTGTACAATTACATCACCCCCTATGTTTCCGACTTGCGCAACGTGGTGGACATGGCCGCGATCAAAGCCTCGGGCCTAAAAATCGGTGTCGATCCGATGGGCGGGGCCAGCGTAGATTACTGGCAGCCGATTGGTGAGATGTACGGCCTGAACCTGGAGGTGGTTAATCCGCGCATCGACCCGACCTTTGGCTTTATGACCGTGGATAAGGACGGCAAAATCCGCATGGATTGCTCGTCGCCGTACGCCATGGCGAGCTTGATTGTGCTCAAGGACCGCTTTGATATCGCCTTCGGGAACGACTCGGACTCGGACCGGCATGGGATTGTCACGCCCAGCGTTGGCTTGATGAACCCGAATCATTACCTGGCAGTGGCGATCTGGTATTTATTCCAGCACCGGCCGGGTTGGCGTTCCGACGCTGCCGTTGGCAAGACGTTGGTATCCAGCTCGATGATTGACCGCGTGGCTGCGCACCTGGGCCGGCGGCTGGCCGAAGTGCCAGTGGGCTTTAAGTGGTTTGTCGACGGCCTGGTCGATGGCTCCTTTGGCTTTGGCGGTGAAGAGAGCGCCGGCGCATCCTTCCTGCGCCAGGATGGGACAGTCTGGACCACGGATAAGGATGGCATCATCCTGGACCTGCTGGCAGCTGAGATTACCGCGGTAACCGGCCGCGATCCGGGCCAGCATTACCAGACGCTGACCGAGCAGTTTGGCGCCCCGGTCTATGAGCGCACCGATGTGGTCGCGACGCCGGCCCAAAAGGCCGCCCTGGAACGCCTCTCGCCAGAGATGGTTGCTGCGCAGGACCTGGCGGGCGAGAAGATCGTCGCCAAGCTGACCAGCGCGCCCCACAATAATGCTCCGATTGGCGGGCTGAAGGTGGTGACTGAAAATGGCTGGTTTGCTGCCAGGCCATCCGGCACGGAGGATATCTATAAAATCTATGCCGAGAGCTTCCGGGGAAAAGACCACCTGCAGCAGATCTT
>CAZAGA010000474.1:0-2652 GCA_964484335.1 uncultured Anaerolineaceae bacterium | reverse complement strand
CGACCTGAGCGTCAGCGAGCTGACCCGTTACGTCAACGAAGGCGTGCGCGAATAAACATCGCACGCCGCAATTACCATTTACCTACCGAAAGGAAAACTACCCAATGTCAGGAATTACCGGAGTTGCCCAGCCGGGCCAGCAAGCGATGGTCCAGTCAATGCTTGAAACCATCGCCCACCGCGGCCCAGCCGGCAGCCAGATCATCGAAGGGAAAAACTACACCCTGGCCGTAACCTGGACCCAATCCCAAACCAGCGCCAAAGAACACTTGCTGAAATCCCACACCGCCTGGGACGAGGCCGGGGAGGGACGCTTCAGCCTGGCCAAAGGCGGCAATCTGCTGCTCAAGCGCGACCCGCTCGGAGTCGCTCCGCTGTATTACGGTTGGAACGCAGAAGGATCACTGTGCTTCGCTTCAGAGGTGAAAGGCTTGATCAATATCACCAGCGAGATCCACGAGCTGCCCCCCGGCCATACCTTTGATGGTCAGAAAATTCACAAATATTTCGATCTAACTAAATTACCCCCACTCACCGATTCACCTGAGCAAGTAGCCAAAGACCTCCGCCAGCGGCTGGAAATCGCGGTTGAAAAACGGACTGGCCATGGGCCGGTGGGCGCCTGGTTATCCGGCGGGCTCGATTCAAGCCTGCTGGCCGCCCTGGCCCGCCGCCATTTCCAGCCCTTGCACACTTTCACCGCCGGGCTGCCCGGCGCGCCGGATGTCGTAAACGCCCAATTGGTTGCCGAGCATATCAAATCCAAACACCACCAGCTCACCGTTCAGGCCAGGGACCTGCTGGCCGTATTGCCCGAGGTGATCTACCACCTCGAATCCTTCGATGCCTGGTTGGTGCGCTCCAGCATCCTGAACTACCTGGTCGCCCGGCTGGCTTCCGGCTATGTTCCAGCCGTATTTTCCGGCGAGGGCGGCGATGAGTTGTTCGCCGGCTATGCCTACCTCAAATCGCTCCAGCCGCGCCAGCTACCCGACGAACTAATCGACATCACCGCCCGCCTGCACAACACTGCCCTGCAGCGCGTCGATCGCTGCGCCGCCGCGCATGGCACGCTTGCCCATGTAGTTTTTCTCGATCCGGAAATTGTCGATTACGCTCTGCGCATTCCGGCTGAGTATAAGCTGCACGCCGGGGTTGAAAAATGGATCCTGCGCCAGGCCGTAACCGATCTCCTACCCGCCGCCATCGTCGAACGACCCAAAGCCAAGTTCTGGGAAGGCGCCGGCGTCCAGGACCTCCTGGCCGAATACGCCGGGCGCCAGATCAGCGATCGCGATTTCGCCAACCAGCGCACGTTGCCCAATGGCTGGCGATTGAACTCAAAAGAAGAGCTGCTATACTATAAAATATTCTGTCAGCACTTTGGCGAGTTCGAAAACCTGGCCTGGATGGGCCGCACCAAGGGCACACCCATCCAATAACCGCAAAGGATCTGCCATGATCAAAAACTGGATGAAGCGCAACGTTTTTTCGATCCCGGCCACGGCCACCATCCGCCAGGCCGCCGCGCTGATCGTCGAACGCCATATCGGTTTGCTTCCGGTGGTAGATGAAAACAACCGCCCGCTCGGCGCCGTCCGCTTAAGCGACCTGCTCTCCCTGGAGCTGCCGGCTTTCTTCAACCTGCTGCCCGACCTGGACTTCGTCCACGACTTCGGCGCGGTCGAGACCACCCGCCCCAGCCCGGCAGAGCTCGACCGGCCAGTGACGACCCTGATGCAATCCCGCCTGACAGTGGAAGAAAACTGCGGCCTGCTGCGCGCCTACGCCCTGATGGTCAAGCACAACCTGCACGACTTGCCGGTGGTAGACGCCAACGGCGCCCTGGCCGGGATTGCCTCGCGCGTCGATATCGGCGTCGCCATCCTCTCCACCTGGAAGTTCGTGCCCGCCTCCTCGCCATGATCGGGCAAATCCTGGCCTCCCTGATCTTCCTCGCCAGCCTGTGGTTGATCTTCTCCGAAAAACTCAACCGCACCATTGTTGGCTTCATTGGCGCGGCTCTGATGGTCGGGCTTGGAAAGCTACTCGGCTTTTACGACGAAACCCAGGCGGCCGGGATGATCGATTTCAACACCCTCGGCCTGCTGCTCGGGATGATGATCCTGGTCGCCCTGCTCGAGCCGACCGGCTTCTTCCAGTTCCTGGCCGTCTGGGCGGGGCGTTTCTCGCGCGGCCAGCCTCTGCGCCTGCTGGTCCTGCTCGGCAGCGTCACCACCCTGGTCTCGATGTTCCTCGACAACGTCACCACTGTGGTGCTGATCGCCCCAGTGACGATCCTGATCTGCGAAATCCTGGGTATCAACCCGACCCCCTACCTGATGGCCGAAGCGCTGCTCTCCGATACCGGCGGTGCCGCCACCCTGGTCGGCGACCCGCCCAACATCCTGATCGCCTCGGCGGCCGGCTTCTCGTTCACCGATTTTCTGACCCACGCCCTGCCGGTCGTGCTGGTCGCCTGGCTGCTGGCCCTGATCCTGTTGCGCTACCTGTTTCGGAAAGAGCTGGCCGTTCGCCCGCCCAACGCCGAGGTCGTCCTGGAGCTCAACCCGCGCGAATCGCTCGAAGACCCCCAAACCACCCGCCGGGTGCTGATCGTCCTGGCGGTCGCTATCCTGGTCTTCTTCCTGG
>CAZAGA010000473.1:0-2654 GCA_964484335.1 uncultured Anaerolineaceae bacterium | reverse complement strand
CCATCTGGGGTTGGAAGGTCACCCGCGAATATGCGGCCATGAAGCTGACCCTCTACCTGTTCATCGGCTCAGTGGTTTCATTGCTCGGCGCACTGGCAATGTATTTCGTATCCGGCCTGGGCACTTTTGATATGATCGCCATGGAAGGCGCAAAATTTCCCATAGAATTCCAGCGCGTGGTTTTCCCGTTTGTCTTTATGGGTTTTGCAGTTTTAGGCGGCATCTTTCCCTTCCACAATTGGAGCCCAGATGGCCACGTTGCTGCTCCAACGGCTGTCTCGATGTTCCACGCTGGTGTTCTGATGAAATTGGGCGCCTTCGCTGCCTTGCGGGTCGGGATTATGTTGCTGCCTGAAGGGGCCAAATTCTGGATGCCGTTTGTGATTATCCTGGCTCTGATCAATGTGGTCTATGGCGCTTTCATTGCCAGCGTCCAAACCGATTTCAAGTATGTTATTGGTTTTTCCTCAGTTTCCCACATGGGTTTGGTGATGCTGGGCTTCGCCACCTTGAATTCGCAAGGTATGCTCGGCGCTGGGCTACAAATGTTCTCGCACGGCGTAATGACGGCTCTCTTCTTTGCTGTTGTGGGTATGGTGTACGACCAGGCTCACACACGTGAGATTCCCAAGCTATCGGGCATTCGAAAGGTAATGCCCTTGGTCATGCTGGCGTTTGTAGTCGGCGGTTTGGTCAGTATGGGTATGCCAGCTTTTTCTGGCTTTGTGGCCGAGTTTCCGATTTTTGTCGGGCTTTGGCAAGGTCAACCGGCTTGGGTTTGGAGTAACTACACCTGGGTAGCCATCGTCGCATCCATCTCAATTGTGATTACTGCATCGTATATCATCCGGATCATCCAAAAGGTGTTCTTCGGAGTCCTTCCGGAAGAATTCGAAGGACATTTGCACGATGTAACCGTCCTGGATAAACTCGCCCTGGTTCTTCTCTCTGTCACGCTGGTGGTATTAGGTATCTTTCCGGTGGTGATGGTGCCTTGGGTCCAATCTGGTGTTGATTATATTCTGCGCCTGTTGGGAGGTGCTTAATGAGTTCGATCTCTATTCCAATGATCCAGTCAATCCTGCCAGAAATCCTGCTCCTGGTCTTATTACTGGCAGTCCTGATTATCGAATTATTTATTAAACCAGAAGAACGTCGCAACCTGGGTTGGGTAACAGCGGCTGGGATCGTAGGTACCATGCTGGTCAGCTTGTGGTTGGCCAGACCGCCGGCAGACACCCAAACCCAGATTCTCTGGGGTGGGATGATTCGCTGGGACATGATGGGCTTTACTTTCTCGATGCTCTTTATGTTTGCCGCCGCGATGACAGCGCTGCTGGGTATGGATATTGAAGGCTTAGGTGAGCGCGGCGAGTTTTATCTCTTGCTGCTGGCTTCGACAATCGGGATGGTTGTGTTAGCCTCGGCGGCCGATTTGATCATGGTTTACCTGGCCTTAGAAACCGTGGGCATCCCGCTCTACGTTCTGGCTGGTTTCCTGGGAACGAATGATCGTTCCGTGGAGGCTGGTTTTAAATACCTCTTATTTGGAGCAATGGCCTCGGCGATCATGTTGTATGGTCTGACGCTGCTATATGGTTTCACCCTGAGCACCGATCTGTACTCGGTATTAGGCGCCCTACGCAGCGGCAGCCTGCCGCTCTGGCCGGTCATTGGTAGCCTGGTGTTGATCTTGGTCGGTTTCGGTTTCAAAATTTCGGCCGTTCCGCTTCATTTTTGGGCTCCCGACGTATATGAGGGCGCACCCACCCCCGTAACTGGTTTTCTGTCCACAGCTTCAAAAGCGGCTGGCTTTTTGATCCTGATGCGGGTCTTGTTCATTGCCTATTGGGATATTAACCTGGAGACAGGCGCAACCATTCAGTTGAACCAGATCTGGAGTGGCCTGATTTTCTGCATTGCAGTAGCCACAATGACCCTGGGTAATCTATTGGCTCTGGCCCAGAAGAACATCAAACGCATGCTGGCATACTCCTCCATTGCTCATGCGGGATATGCCTTGATCGGTATCGCCTCCCTCTCCGCGCTTGGCCTCATCAGCACCGTCTTCTACCTGATCGCCTATATTTTGACGAATCTGGCCGCCTTTGGTGCAGTGGCTGCGTACAGCCGGGTGGTTGGCTCAAGCGAAATCAAGGATTTTGCCGGAATGAGCCGGCGTACCCCCGGCTTGGCCTTAATTATGCTGGTAGCCTTCCTGTCTCTATCCGGCATGCCTCCGTTCGGCGGGTTCATCGGAAAATTCCTGGTTTTCGCTTCTGCCATCCAATCCTACATTGCTTCTGATCCTCGCCAGGTCTACTTGCTGGTTTTGGCTATTGTGGGTATCTTAAACTCGATCATCGGTCTATACTACTATCTGACCATTTTGAAAGTAGTCTATTTATACCGGTCGGAAGACGACCAAAAACCAGCTTTTGTTCCAGCAAGCATGTACTTGGCGTTGGTGGTTTTAGTTATCGGCGTGATCCTGGTTGGAACCATATTCGCTCCCTGGTTAAATTGGTCTTATTCGGCCGCGGCGGGTATGTACTAAACCGATTGCCTGGGGACTGGATCCTATTCAGTCCCCAGGCTTAACTGGCTAAAATTTATCTAGAATCGAATTATTGACGCCCTTCAAAGGATTGTGA
>CAZAGA010000472.1:0-2667 GCA_964484335.1 uncultured Anaerolineaceae bacterium | reverse complement strand
ACCCATTGAGCATAGCCCCAGTCCAGGTTCTGACCTTTGATATAGGTCATTGAGGTTCCTGTACCCAAAGATAACAGAACAACTTCAGTTAGAGCCGGATTGAAATCATTGCGGGTGTCCTGGGTTTGCATCAAAGCGCACATGCTTGGGTTATTCGCAAATACGCCACCATCCACATATCCATCCACTGTGGGAAAGTAAGTCGGCGCAGCGCTGGTGTATAAGGCGGCCTTATAGGCAATCACATCCTTATCATTATCTTTTCCAGGCACGTTGTGGAAGATTTTCGGTTTCCAGGTTCGCCTGGCCGGGTCCGAATTCTCATTGTCCAGGTCGAAGGCAGTCACCAAGACCTGACCGGGTAGATCCCCGAGGGTGACATTGCCGATGACTTTCTTTAATTCTCGGGTCAGTTTCTTATTATTGTATTCCGCGCCGATAATAGTTGATAAATCTACCAGGTCATCCAACCAGGAGTCGTCAAAGACATCTTTACCTTTGGTCGCGTAAAGCTCTCGGACCAAGTTGATGTCAACTCCTTTGGCTATCGCCAGGGCCAGAATTCCCCCAGTCGAGGTGCCGGCGACCAGATCCACCTGGTCTAGCCAATTTTCTAGACCTTTTTCTTTGGCCAGATTCTGCATCATGATAATGGTTATCAAGCCTCGGATTCCGCCGCCATCCAACGCCAGTACACGATACTTAGCCATTTGAGCCTCCGTTTTATGGTCAAATCGATTAATAGGAAGATATTCGGACAAAAATAATATACTTTACAAATGATCAAATTGCAATAGGCAATTTCGTATCTTCTTTATCAGATTTATCCTGCCCCCAAAAAACTGGAATTTTGGAGTAAACTAGTTCAAGACTAGTTTCCCACCCTTCACACCAGGAGCAAACTTTGCAACCCATTCTAAAAATTGACTTGACCCATCGGTGGGTTAACCGGGTTGAGATCCCCTTGGATTGGGAGAGAGACTTTCTGGGAGGTGCCTCTTTGGCAGCCCGTCTCCTCTACGATAAGTTGACGCCGGGGTTGGAGCCACTGGCCGAAACATCATCCCTATTATTTTTAAACGGTCCGTTGAGTGGTACCGCTGGGCCCACTGTTGGACGGTTTGTGGTTTGCGGTCGCTCCCCAGCCACGCGTTTATGGGCCGAATCGAACTGCGGTGGATTTTGGGGCCCTGAGCTGCGCATGGCTGGGTTTGATGGAGTTTGGATTGAAGGGCGAGCGGAGCAGCCGGTTTATCTTTGGATCCAAGACGACAAAGTAGAGATCCGGGAAGCCAACTTAATTTGGGGCCTGGACTGCTACCAAACCATCGAAGCGATCGAAAAAGAACTGAATGCTGGTAAGGTACGGGTGGCGTGCATCGGCCCAGCCGGCGAAGCACAAATTCCATTTGCGCTGATCCTATGCGACCATGGCCGGGTGGCAGGGCGAACCGGGCTTGGCGCAGTGATGGGCGCTAAGAATCTGAAAGCCATAGCCGTCCAGGGACATGGCAAGATACCGGTGATCGACTGGCAAAGCTACCTCCCACTTCGATCAGAAGCCAACCGGATCTTGCGATCGGATAACCAATCCACGGTTTTACGCGAATTGGGCACCGCCTCCAGCGCGGAATACTTTGACTACCTGGGCGAGATGCCTAAAAAATATTATCAGAATGGTACTTTTCATGAAGATTTAAAAATTTCCGGCTCTGAAATCAAGGACACGATCCTGACCGGGGTAAGCGCTTGCCATGCCTGTGTGATTGCTTGCGGCCGCGTGGTACGCCTTTCTGATGGCCAAAAACGCAAAGGACCAGAGTATGAGACCCTGGTAGGTTTTGGCCCGAATTTAGGACTTAACGATGCTGTCCTAGCCACGGAGTTGGGTGAGCTATGCGACCGGTACGGGATGGATTCCATCAGCATGAGCAACACCCTCGGCCTGGCCTACCAACTCTATGAGAATGGTAAGCTCACATCGCAGGATACAGGCGGCCTGGAACTCACCTGGGGCAATGGCCAAATCCTGGCAAAGCTCCTCGAACAAACTGTCCACAGGCAGGGTTTCGGAGCATTGTTGGCCCAAGGGGCAAGGGCCTTGGGCCGGCATTTCAACGCTGAAGATGAAGCAGTCCAGGTCAACGGTCTGGAGGTGGCTTATCACGATCCGCGCGGCGCTTCGGGGATGGCCCTGGCGTATGCGACCTCACCGCGCGGCGCTTGTCATAACCAGTCGGATTATTTCTTTATTGATGTTTGGAAAACTGAGCCATCAATTGGGATTGTAACCAATGAGCGGTTGGGAGGCGCTGAAAAAGCACCCAATGTCGCCCGGCACCAGGATTGGCGAACGGTATGTAATTCGTTGGTGCTGTGCATTTTCGCAAACCTTGAGCCAGACTTGATCTTGCCCCTGGTGAATTCAGCCTGCGGACTTGAATTTAACCTGGAAGAACTTTTGCAGACCGGGGAGCGAGGCTGGAATCTCAAGCGTGCCATCAATAACCGTCTGGGGCTGACCCGGGCTTCGGATAAACTACCCAAAGCGTTACTACAACCCTACCAGGATGCAACTGACGTAATTACATTCAAAGTGGACTTCTGGGGGATGTTGGAGGCCTACTATGCTGCGCGGGGCTGGGATCCGGCCAGTGGATATCCAAC
>CAZAGA010000471.1:0-2674 GCA_964484335.1 uncultured Anaerolineaceae bacterium | reverse complement strand
CGGGCGAGCATAATCTATCCCAAAAAGGCTCGAGGGCTCCAGAATCAGATAACCTGCAACTACCTGAAGATCTGCTGCGGTTGATATCAATAACTCCAGTTCTCCAAAAAATCCTGACCATGCACTTACCTGACTTGGACGAGGTGAATTTTAATGGGCTTAATTACCCTGAGTTGCGCCTGTATTTTACCCTGACGCGGCCAGTCACCTTGCCGCAGCCGGTACCGGAAAAAGCAGTACTAAAAGTGTTTGAACCACAGGTCGTGCGCATTCCAGCCGGAAAATTCCTGATGGGATCGACCAAATCACAGGTTGATCGAGCGGTTAAAGATGGTGCTACCCGTGATTGGGTCAGAAATGAAATGCCGCAGCACAGCGTAGAAGTCGGTGAGTATTTCATTGGTAAGTATCCGGTAACGAACAGCGAGTACCAGTTTTTTATCAGCGAGACCGGTCATTCGTCGCCACGTGGCTGGAATGGTGCAGAGTTTCCGGATGGCGCTGAAGCGCACCCAGTTATCTACGTTTCTAGTGAAGATGCATCGTCATACTGCGCCTGGCTGAGCCAAAAGACTGGAAAGACCTATCGTTTGCCAACTGAAGCGGAATGGGAGAAGGCTGCCCGTGGGATGGATGGTCGAGTATATCCCTGGGGTGATGAGTTTGATCCTCAAAAAGCCAATACGAGTGAATCGGGCATTGGTGGGACTTCACCAGTTGGTCAGTATTCGCCGCAGGGGGATAGCCATTACGGCTGTGCGGACATGACCGGCAATGTTTGGGAATGGTGCCAGGATTGGTATGCCGAAAAGGAATATGAACGCCGGCAGGGCAGCCCGGTGGTTGACCCGCGCGGCCCGGAAACCGGCCAGGTCCGGGTGGTTCGGGGCGGCTCGTGGCTCAGCCTTCGAGACGGCGCCCGTTGCGCCTGTCGCAGCAGGAGCGTGCCTGGCGACTTCCTCAACGGTTTGGGCTTCCGCGTGGCGCTCTCGCCTAGTTAATCTTTTGGATTCCTGGATTCTGGATTCTGGCTTCTGCCCCCTCCGCCCGCCAGGGCGGCCGAATTTTGAAAAAATCCATACTTAGATCGCTTCCTTTTCGCGGGCTGGCACGCGAGTTGCAAGCTCTCAGGCATGGACGACGAGCTCCTTTCATATTCCTGGTTGTGCTCCTTTGAAAACCTGTACCAGGCCTACCGCCAGGCGCGGCGCGGGAAGCGCGGCAAGCCTGGCGTGGCCAGCTTCGAATTCAACCAGGAAGCCGAGTTGCTCCGCCTGCAGGATGAGCTGTTGGCAGAACGCTGGCAGCCCGGCGCTTATCACAGCTTTTTCATCCATGATCCCAAGCGCCGTTTGATCTCGGCTGCGCCGTTCCGCGACCGGGTGGTGCACCACGCTTTGTGCAACCTGATCGAGCCGGTCTGGGAGCGCCGGTTCATCTTCGATTCGTATGCCAACCGGGTTGGCAAGGGCACCCACCGCGCCTTGCAGCGCTGCCAGGAGTTCGCCCGCCGCTATCCCTATGTGTTGCAGTGCGACCTGGAGCAGTATTTTCCCTCGATCGACCATGCCATCTTGCTGGAGATCCTGGCTCGCCAGGTGGCGGATTCCCAGATCCTGGGCCTGATCGAGCGCATCCTGGCTTCGGGGATTGGCGTCCTCGACCAGGTTTACCAGATGCGCTGGTTCCCCGGCGATGATTTGTGGGACCGGCTGCGCCCGCGCGGCCTGCCGATTGGCAACCTGACTTCGCAGTTTTGGGCAAATGCGTACCTGAATAGCTTCGATCACTTTATCAAGCGCGAGCTGCGCTGCCCGGCCTACCTGCGTTATGTGGATGATTTTCTCCTCTTTGCCACGGATAAACCCTCGTTGTGGCGGTGGAAGTCAGCTATCGAGCAGCGTCTGGCGGGGTTGCGCCTGACCTTGCACCCCCCGCAGGTCTTTCCGGTTAAAACCGGGATTCCCTTCCTGGGTTTTCGGGTTTACCCCGATCATCGCCGACTGAAGCGACGCAAGGGGATTGCCTTCCAGCGTCGCTTTAAAACCTTGTACCTGCGGTGGAAGGCGGGTGAGATCCCTCGCCAGCGGCTGGATGACTCGGCGCGCTCCTGGGCGGCCCATGCTGCCTGGGGCGATACCTACGGCTTGCGCCGGGCAGTCTTGGGAAAGTTTATACTGGCGCCGTGAACGAGTCGCCGGTGTATAGCCGAACGTATGACCTGTTGCTGTGGCTCTTGCCGCAGGCGACCCGCTTTCCCCGCCAGCATCGTTTCGGCCTGGGTGAGCGCCTGGTGCGCCGGGCGCTGGATTTTCAAGAGGCGCTGATCGCGGCTGGTCAGGCGAATCCAGATCGGCGGCGCAGCCTGCTGCTCGAGGCGGATACCCTGCTCAGCCAACTGCGCGCTCTGGTGCGGCTGTGCAAAGACCTGGAGCTGTTATCGCTGCAGCAATACGAACATGCCAGCCGTTTATTGAGCGAGGTGGGCCGGCTGCTCGGTGCGTGGCTCAGGAAAGTTAATTGAACGGGACGGGCTGCTGAGAGCCCGGGTGGTTCGGGGCGGCTCGTGGAACAACAATCGAAACAACGCCCGTTGCGCCTACCGCAACAGGAACGAGCCAGACAACTTCAACAACAATTTGGGCTTCCGCGTGGCGCTCTCGCATGTTTTTCG
>CAZAGA010000470.1:0-2679 GCA_964484335.1 uncultured Anaerolineaceae bacterium | reverse complement strand
TAATGGAGAACAACTTGAAATACAAACGGATCCTTTTGAAACTGAGCGGAGAATCATTGGCCGGACCGGATGGCTTTGGCATTGACCCAACCCGGGCGGAGGATGTCGCCCAACGCGTCAAGGAAGTCCACGATTTAGGCGTCGATGTGGCGATTGTGATCGGGGCAGGCAACTTATGGCGCGGACGGAGCGGGATCGAGCGCGGCATGGACCGGGCGACTGCCGACTACATGGGTATGCTGGCCACGGTAATGAACGCGCTAGCGCTGATGGATGCCATGGAACGCGGCGGCCTGGTCACGCGAGTTCAATCCGCGGTCGAGATGCAGGCTGTAGCCGAACCGTACATACGGCGGCGAGCCATCCGCCATCTCGAAAAAGGCCGGGTGGTGATTTTTGGTGGCGGCACGGGTAACCCTTATTTTTCGACCGACACCGCCGCGGCGCTGCGCGCCATGGAAATTGGTGCAGATGTGCTGATCAAAGCTACCAAGGTCGATGGGGTGTACGACTCGGACCCAGTGAAGCATCCAGAGGCAGTCCGCTTTGACCGCTTAAATTACATTGAAGTGATCAACCGCCGGTTGGAAGTGATGGACTCGACCGCCATTTCGCTGTGCATGGACAACAATCTACCGATCCTGGTCTTGAATCTTTGGAAACCCGAGCACCTGCGAGCGGCTTTGCATGGCGAATCGGCTGGAACACTGGTCACTTACTAGATAAGCGCCGCCCGGCTGTCAAAACCTATCTTCTTATTCTTTTACCCTTTTCTCAGGCGGTATTTTCGGTTATCCTTAGGGAGCGAAGATCCTTTCAACGGAGGCGACTATGCTTAAAGAGGTGTACAAGGAAACCGAAGGGCGCATGCGTGGCGCCATTAATGCCCTGGAAGAGGACCTATCTGGGATACGCACCGGGCGGGCTCATCCTGGCCTAGTGGAGCGCTTACAGGTCGAATATTATGGTATGCCAACGCCGTTGATGCAGTTGGCCACGATCACAGTTCCCGAACCGCGCTCCCTGCTCATCCGTCCGTTTGACGCATCGACCTTGAAACTTATTGAAAAGGGCATCCTGGCTTCCGATTTGGGATTGAATCCAAACAACGATGGTAAAGCCATCCGGCTGAATCTGCCTCCGTTGACTGAAGAGCGCCGCCGCGACCTGGTGAAAATCGTTCATAACCGGGCTGAAGAAGCGCGCGTCGCGGTGCGCAACATCCGCCGTGACAGCATGAAAGATTTGCAAGAGTTTGAAAAAGAGAAAATGATCTCGGAAGATGAACGCAAGAAAGGCGAGGAAGAGCTTCAAAAGCTGACCGACCGGTACATCGAAGAGGTCAACCACGTCAGCCAACGGAAAGAAAGGGAAATCCTCGAGGTCTAAATCGAGGCAGGATATGAATGATTCCACCCACCCGGATTGGCTCGAGAAAGCGCCTACGCACATCGCCATCATCATGGACGGAAATGGGCGCTGGGCGCTCCAGCGCGGGCTACCACGCCTGGCTGGACACCGTGCTGGTACAGAGAATTTGCGTCGGATCATCGAAGCATTTATTGAATTCGGAATCCAATACCTGACCATCTACGCCTTTTCCACCGAAAACTGGGGCCGGCCCCCCGAGGAAGTCCAGGGACTGATGCACCTGGTGGAAGATGTGATTGACCGCGAGCTGCAAGAGCTGCATGACCAGGGCGTCCAATTGCACCATATTGGACGGCTGGACGGCCTGGATCCGGTCTTGCGCGAGAAAGTCATCCAGGCAGTCGAATATACACGGGATAATTCCAAGCTGATTCTTAACATCGCCTTCAACTATGGAGGGCGGGATGAAATCGTTTGTGCTATTCAGCACATGATTCACGATGGCATCCCACCCGAATTAGTTAATGAAGAACTGGTTAGCCGTTACCTTTTCACCTCCAATGCACCAGACCCGGACTTGATCATCCGCACTTCCGGGGAGCTGCGCGGCAGCAACTTTTTAATCTGGCAAGGAGCTTACAGCGAGTGGTATTTCACCCCCACCTTCTGGCCCGACTTCGACAAGGAGCAGCTCCACCTGGCCCTGGAGGAATACGGCCACCGCCAACGCCGCTACGGCAAAGTCAACGAAGCTGAAGAAAACTTGACCGCACATGTTAGCTAAGCGCGTGTTGGTCGCCGCTATCCTGCTACCAATCGGCCTGGTTTTAATATACCTGGGCGGTTGGCCATTTTCGCTTTTTATTGCCCTGATGCTGGGACTGGCCGCTTTCGAATATGGCCGCTTATTCCGCTCTGGAGGGTATCACCCTGAAGACCGGTTGATGATCGGCTTGGCGGTTGCCCTACCCCTGGCACGCAACTGGCAAGGCTTTACTCTGGACGGCCTGTTGATTGGGCTGTTCTTGCTGCTCAGCCTGACCTACCACCTGTGGCGCTACGAGCGCGGCCGCGACCAGGCCGCGACCGATTTTACCGTCACCGTCGGCGGCGGGCTATACATCGGTTTCACCGGCGCTTACTTGATCTCGCTGCGCAACCTGCCGGAGGGCATGTGGTGGGTGCTACTGGCCCTGCCAGCAGTTTGGCTGGCCGACTCAGGCGCTTATTTCGTCGGACGGGCCTACGGTCAGCACAAGCTGAACAAGCGCCTGAGCCCCAAAAAATCCTGGGAAGGTTACTTCGGCG
>CAZAGA010000469.1:0-2685 GCA_964484335.1 uncultured Anaerolineaceae bacterium | reverse complement strand
GAATCGGGCGCGTTTGACGAACTTTCCCCTACCGTGGGCACCGATCCATGCGCCGAAAATTCTTACCTGCGTATATTTCGCAGAACACCCAATGGATAAAATAACATGAACCTGTCCATCGTCATTCCAGTTTATAACGAAGTCGATAATATTAAATTACTCCACCAATCGATCCAACAGGCGCTGAATGGCGTGGTGGAAAGCTGGGAAGTCGTCTATGTCGATGATGGCAGCTCAGATGGCAGCCTGCAGGGCCTTGAGCAGATTCAGAGCGAAGATCCAATCCATACCACCGTGGTGGCGCTGCGGCGCAATTTTGGCCAGACTGCCGCTATTGCGGCGGGAATTGATAATGCCCAAGGCGAGGTGATCTGCTTGATGGATGCCGATTTGCAGAATGACCCGAGTGATATTCCCATGATGCTGGAGAAGGTAAACGAAGGGTATGACGTGGTGAGTGGTTGGCGGATCCATCGCAAGGACACTTTTGTCACCCGGACTTTACCCTCTCGCCTGGCGAATGGGTTGATTTCCTACGTAACCGGCGTGCATTTACATGATTATGGCTGCACCCTGAAAGCCTACCAGCGGGAAGTGCTGACCGGTTTTCGCCTGTATGGCGAAATGCACCGCTTCATCCCAGCCTATGCCTCCTCCGTCGGCGCAAAAATCATCGAAGTGCCGGTCAAACACCATCCGCGCCGTTTTGGCAAGACCAAGTATGGGCTGAATCGGACACTGAAGGTGATCCTGGATTTGTTCACCGTCAAGTTCCTGATCAGTTACTCGAACAAGCCGATCTACTTATTTGGCGGCGCTGGCCTGGTCCTGATCTTGCTCAGCCTGTTCACCCTGCTTTTCTTGTTATTCCGCCGCCTGGTGATGCAGATTTCTCCATTTTCATCCCCATTGTTCATTATCAGCACGATGATCATGATTATGGGCTTTCAATCGATCCTGATGGGCTTGATTGCAGAGCTGCTCGTGCGCACCTACCACGAGTCTCAAAGTAAACCGACCTACACCATCCGCCGGGTATGGAGCAGCACCCAGCCAAAAGCCTGATGCGCATCCTGGTACTGACCTATGAATTTCCCCCAGTTGGGGGCGGCGGTGGACGAGCCGCGCGCGACCTGTGCGAGAAATTGGCCGGGCGCGGTCACCAGGTAATGGTGCTGACCTCCCATCTAAAAGGTCTGCCCCACTATGAGGTTGCCGCAGGGGTTGAAATTGTGCGCGTCCCAGCCCTGCGCCGGAAAGCCTTTGTAGCAACGTTTTATGACATGGGAGGCTACGTCCTTTCTGCCATCTGGAAGGGGTTCAGCCTGGTGCGCAATTGGAAGCCCGATGTAATCCAAATCCACTTCGCCGTCCCAACCGGACCGGCAGGTTGGGTCCTTTCACGGCTATTTAGCATCCCTTACGTCCTGACAGCCCACCTGGGCGATGTACCGGGCGGCGTGCCAGAAAAGACCCAGGGCTGGTTTCGTTGGATATTTCCTTTTACCCATCCAATCTGGAAAGACGCCGGCCAGGTTGTCGCAGTCAGCGAATTCACCCGCGGTCTGGCCCTGAAACACTACCCGGTCGATATCCAGGTCCTGCCCAATGGAGTTGACACCCGCCTTCTCGATCCGGGGAAAATCCAGCTTCACCAGCCGCCGCAAATTATCTTCGCGGCTCGCTTCATGGCTCAGAAAAATCCGCTTCAACTGGTGCGGGTCTTGGCCGGGGTACGTGACCTCCCCTGGCACTGCCTGATGCTTGGCGATGGCCCGCTCCGCCAACAGGTCGAAGCCGAGATTGCTGCCCACGATCTACAAGACCGTTTTTCCCTGCCTGGCTGGGTCACTCCTGAACAAGTTCTGGAGCATTATAGGCAGAGCGATATCCTCTTTATGCCCTCACTCTCAGAAGGATTCCCTCTGACTGGCGTCCAGGCGCTGGCGCTCGGCCTGGCAATCGTCGCCACAAAGGTCGGCGGATTTGTTGACCTGGTCCAACCGGGCGCGAATGGCTATACCTACGCACCCGATGATAGCGCGGGGATGCAGGCTGGTTTGAGAGCAATTCTGTCCGACCCATACATGCTCTTGAAGATGCGCTTAGCCAGCCGGGATCTATCCAGCCAGTTTGATCTGGATACGATTGTTGATGGCTACGAACGCATATTTCAAGACCTGGTTGCTCGAACAGCATTGAAGCAGCGGAAAACTGTTTAATGATCCCAAACCCTGACGATCCATCGCATCCTTCCAATCCAGCGGAGGCGCTTTTTCAACTCGAAGCCGAGCCAGAAAAGCAGAGAAAAACCAACTGGACTATTCTGAAGGCAGTAATCTCGGCGGGTCTGCTGATCTTTCTGATCACGCAGGTCAAATGGGAAGCCTTTCTGACCGCCCTGTCATCCGTATCAGTCATTTACCTGCTGTACCCACTGGTTGCTTATTACATCAACGTCGCGTTATCGGTATATAAATGGCAAAGCTTGCTTAAGTTCTTTGGGATCCAGGATTACTTTTTCAAGCTCTTCCGGGTGTATATGATCGGCGCTTATTACAACAACTTTCTGCCCACGACGATTGGTGGAGATGGCTACCGTTTTATCAAAATGCGCTCCATGCATAACGGAAAATCGGGAGTGATTTTCTCGTCAATATTGTTGGAACGCGGTTTCGGCTACCT
>CAZAGA010000468.1:0-2688 GCA_964484335.1 uncultured Anaerolineaceae bacterium | reverse complement strand
TCCCTAGCCAAATCATCCGCTTTCTTGTTAAAAATTGTTTACCCATAATTTTGTTTCATCAAACATCACACCAACCAGGTTCCAACGCCCGGCGGATTTCTTCCTGTACCGCTGGTTCCGCTTCCTGGTCAGCCGCCTGGAGCAGCGCCTGGCGGGCGGCTTCACCGCCAACCTGCCCCAGCGCCCAGGCGGCATGACCGCGCACCAGCGCTTCCGGGTCATCCTGCAAAACATGCGCTAGCGCCTTTGTCGCCCCTGGGTCACCGGTCCTGCTGGCCGATTGGCCCAACACAACCACCGTATTCCGGAGATACCCACGCCGCTTGGCGCGCCGCACCGCTGAACCCTTAAACTTGCGGTTAAAATCTTCCCACCTCAGCCGCAATTCATTAACTAACTCCGGCCTCGCCACACCTGGTCTTTCTATTAAGCCTAAGTCGACCGCCTGCCGGTCGGCAAAACGGTTCCACGGGCAGACCTGCTGGCACACATCACAGCCAAAGACCCAGCCCGCCAATTGCGGCCGTAGCTCAACCGGGATTGCTCCTTTGAGCTCAATCGTCAGATACGAAATACAGCGCCGTGCATCGATCGTCCGGTTAGTCAGAATGCAACCCGTTGGGCAAGCTTCCAGGCAGCGCGCACAATTCCCGCAATAGTCCGCCTCAAACGGTGCATCTACCTCCATCTCAATGCCCAACAGGATCTCGGCCAGCAGGTAATTCGACCCACCGCTGGGATGAATCAGGCAGCTGTTTTTGCCAATCCAGCCCAGGCCAGCCCGCTGCGCCAACTCACGTTCCAACAGCGGCCCGGTATCCGTGTACCAGCGGTTCGCCACCGGCTCACCAACCTGGGTCTCAATGAATTGCACCAGGCTGCGCAGCCGCTCTGCCAGCAACTCATGATAATCCGCTCCCCAGGCATACGCAGCGACTTTACCATTCCCTGCCTGCTCGCCACGCTCAAACGCCGGGTAAGCCATCCCCAACACCACAATCGAGCGACAACCCGGCAGCAGCAGACCTGGGTCAGACCGGCCCAGTCGCGACCGCTCGCTCGCCAGGTAGGCCATCTCCCCATGCCGGCCCGCCGCCAGCCATGCCTCAAATATCGCCGCCTGCCTGCTGGGTTCTGGCCTGGTCACCCCGAACAGCCCAAAACCCAGCCGTTTGGCCTCAACCCTGGTCAAATCCTTCAAATCCCTACTGTTCATTGCACATTTATAAGCTGAATCCAATTAGCTGCCTGCGAAAAGCAATCGAGTAGGGAGACCCCCTTGCGCCTCCCTACTCGACTCTAGGTCCGGATGCAAGCCTCAGGGAGTTGGATACACCACCGGGGTTGGGCAAGACAGCATAATATTAACCGGGTTCGAATAGATATCCTCCGGAGCAGTAACATGCAAGCGCGCCACGCCATTGAAAGAGCTGACCAACGTCACCTGGAAGGACACCACTTGCTGCCCCACCGGCAGGTTGATCGTCACCGGGTCCAGGACTGGCCCAGGTTGGCTGGGATTATTAGACAGCACCTCCAGGCGGTAGGTCAAGGTCGTTGGGTTATTCAGCGTCAGTTGGCCAGTAAAGTTGAACGTATGCGGGCAGGTGTTTGCGCTGGCATTATCCACGCTCAAGAAAACCCAGTTGACAATCGTCCCACCCGTCCCTGGCGTTACCGAAGCCCCTACCGTCGGCGTGATTGCCGTCGCCGATGCGGCTGGCGTCCCGCTCTGCCGGTTTACCACGATCACTACGTAGAAAGGCTGGTTAGCACCGGGGTCCAGGCCAAAGCGTTGTCCCGCCGCGTTTGCCAGCAGAAAATTGGCCGTGTAAGAGCCTTCCTTATCCGGCGCGATCATTGGGACCGAGATATCCACCGTCCCGCCCGGTGGGACAGTCGCTGGCAAGGCCACTGAAGCGGGCGTTTTGAGGTCATCTCCACTGTAGTAAACAGCCGTATAGGCAGTCGTCCAGGTCGTTGTTCCGGAATTCTTCAAGCGCCAGGTCTTGATAAAGCTCGCGTTCGGCGCGAAAACCGTCCCATCGGGGATCGTTAGGTCAGCCACGAATTCAGCTTTGTCACCGGTTGTGACCTGAAAATTGCCGCTGGGTTGAGTTGGCGCGCCGGGCATCGAAGTCGCCGTGGCAGTCGGCGTTATAGTTGCTTCAGGGGTTGGCGTCACCGGGCGAGGCGTAGGCGAGCTGGCTGCCCGGGTTCGAATGATCGCATCGGCTGTGCTGGCTGCCTCGGTCAGCACCGTCGCGGCGTCCTTCGCGGGGGGTTCTTCCGTTTTCGAGGATCGGCAGGCGCTCAACATAATCGCCAGCGCCAGCAGCAGCGTCAGAACAAGCCTTAATTTTTTCAAGGTTGAACCTCCTTCTTATTCATTACAACTTTTTAAGTATAACTGCAGTTGCTCCTTTTCGGGAGAAGAAGTTCACCCAACCGCTCTTCGCCAAGTTGCATGAAATAAGCCGGATTCGATTAACTCAGAAACTCCATCGCCGCCGCGGTCATCAAAGCCGCAGCTCGCGGCAGGACTCGCTCGTCAAAGTCAAAACGCGGGTGGTGGTGAGCATAATCCAAACCCCGTTCCGGGTTGGCTGACCCCAGGAAAAAATAACAGCCCGGAATATCCTGCATCATAAACGCCATGTCTTCCGAGCCCATCGTGCTAAAGCCAGT
>CAZAGA010000467.1:0-2711 GCA_964484335.1 uncultured Anaerolineaceae bacterium | reverse complement strand
CAGTACGGGTTGGAGTAAATTGAACAGTCCGGCAGGCAGCTTTCCCAGCCAGGTAAAGCGGCGCAGGCGGCCAGACATGGAAAACTTGGCCGGGTCGCGCAGAATTTGGATGGTGTAGTCAATAACCCGGAACGGCTTCCACAGGCGGCGAATTTGCCAGTAGGTCAGTGGGTAGGCGTCATAGACCTTCCCGCGCTTGAATAACTGCATATAACGATTAGCCAGCGGTCGCGGCAGCCACGAGAGAAAAGGCAGCCAATAGTGCTCCTCCATAATTTTCAACCGGTTGGGCCCGCTGAAAAATACAATTCCTCCAGGACGCAGCACCCGCCAAACTTCCCGTGCCAGGGCGGGTTGGTCGGTGGAATGTTCGTAGACCTGAGCGCAAATGATCAGGTCAAAGCTATTATCCTCAAATGGGATCGCATGCCCGCTGGCCAGGGCGAAGATCATTTGGTCGCTCTGATGCTCGCTGGCGGCCTGGGCGATCGCCGGGGCATCCAGGTCGATTCCGATCGTTCGCTTGAAAGAACCAGCCGTTCGGACGCTGATGGCGCCATTGGAGCAGCCGACATCCAGGCAGGTCAGGTTGGATAGATCCTGCCCAAGGTGGGCGCGCAGAATCGCCAGGATCTTTTCGGATTTGGAGGCGCGGGTATCGTAGCGAGTGTCGTGAGTCATCTGGGTTCTCAGTCCGGGTTAGCCATAACCACTTCGGGTTTTCGGCCCTCCAGGATCATAAATCCATGAATACCAGAGCGGCGTTGGGAATCTGAACGGGCGATCCGTCGTACCCACCGGGCGGCCCAGTGTGGCGCCAGCGCGGAGAAAAATCGAATTGGCAAATACCAGAACCGGTATCCGGGGGCATTCCAGGTGGTGACCTTCACTTCAAGCTCGTCGCCAAATAATTCTTCCAGGCGTTCGGCAGTGTAACCCAAGCGCAGGGTATGCCCCCACTGCAGGCTGATCCAGCGTGTCAGGAAAGGTGGGTTCAGCCGGATTGCCAGGCTGGGTGTGCTCAGGAAGAGGCTGCCACCTGGCGCTAGCATACTGCTGATCGAGTGGGCGAAACGGGTGTCATCGGGGACATGCTCTATAACATCCATGGCATATACCTGGTGAAATGTACCCGGCGCAAAAGGCAGTTGGAGCCCATCCGCCTGGAGGATTGGGGTTCCTGGGGCGCGCCCGGCCGGCTCAGGGTCAATACCGACTTTCAATGGCGAGTCCAGGGTGCTCAGCCAATAGCCATCATGGCAGCCAACATCCAGCACCCAGCCAGCCTTGGGCCGTTTATCGAGTAGCTTGACCATTTCATCGCGGTAAACGGTTCCCAATCGGGTAGCGTGAGCATACTGCCAGGCTGCTTTTTCGAGCAGATCGCCGATTTGACCGGCGACCCAGGTCCAATTGTAACGTTCCAGAACCGATTGCCGGGCTGCCTGGCCTAGCCGGTGGCGCAACCCTGGCTGTTCAACCAAGGCTGTGATCGCTGCCGCCAGCTCATCCGCCTGGCCTGGTTCGACTACAAGTCCGTTCTGGTCAGTCTGGACGACCAGACGCACCCCGCCAATATCGCTGGCAATCACGGCCGCGCCGGATGCCATTGCTTCGGGAAGCACCGTCGGCAGTCCATCCAGGTTACCCGCTTGGTCGAGAATGGAAGGCAGGCAGAAAATATCCCCGCTTGCCAGGTAAGCAGGCATTTCATTCCAAGGAATGCGGCCTGGAAAACTGACTTTGTCGTGGAGGTTGAGCTGCTTGGCCTGTTGCTCTAGCTCGCCCCGCAAAGCGCCATCCCCGCCCAGGATCAGGTGAATATTCGGATTGATTTTCAGCACTTGCGGAAGGGCTTTCAGCAAGATATTAAACCCCTTCTTATATACCATCCGGCCAACAGCCAGGATAACCAAGGCCTCCGGCTCGATTCCCAACCGTTCTCGAAGGGTGGAAGAACGCTTTTCAGGGCTGAATAATTCTGGATTGGCCCCCCAGGGCAGGAGTAGGGTGTTGGCTGGTGCGCCTAAGGAGAGCGCAGCGGCGTGTAGCTCGGGGCTGCAGGCCGTGACACCAGCCGCCCGTTGGAAGATCGACCGGGCGACATTCCCGAACAGGTGGTTTTTCTTCGCCAGGTAGATGTCGGACCCGTGTAGGCTGATAATGAAAGGAATTCTCCTTAAAGCCGCTACCCAGGCGGCAACTGGCCCGTTAGGGATAACCCAATGCACGTAAATTGCCTCGCTTTTTTGCCGGCGGGCCACCCGATATAAAGTGAAAAATGCTGAGATCAAGAATAGAGGCAATAGAAGAAAGCTCAACGGTCGTAAGCGAACATCCGCTTCCAGCGCCCGCGCGTGGCCCATAATGCTGTAGCGGTCCGGCCAGATATAGCGAAAACGGTGGACCGGCAACGCGCCTTGCTCAGTAGAGACGACTTGCGGGTCGTATGGTGCGACCACCTCGACCTGGTGCCCGATTTTGGCCAGGTGTTCACTGATCGATTGGACAAACGGCGCAGTTCCATCACCATGGAAACGGGGGTACGAACTGGCCAGGACTACAATTCTCATAATATTTTATCGATCCCTGATCTGAAATATCCACACCCGATCCTGGTGATAGACCAGCTCAAAGCCTGGATGGTTTATCAATGTGCCTAATTTTATCAAAGGCTGCGAGGTATTTACCAGCCCTTGTCGTTGGCCGAT
>CAZAGA010000466.1:0-2713 GCA_964484335.1 uncultured Anaerolineaceae bacterium | reverse complement strand
GGTCAGGTCGAGGAGGTTGTCAGCCTGGGAACCAAAGGCGCGCGCTCATTACTCTACTCGCTGGATTGCCGGCAGCGCGGCTATTATTCCATTGGTCCGGCTAATGTGACAATGGGCGACTTATTGGGATTGACCAGCCCGCAAATCCTGAAGTCAAAAGAAAGTCACCTGATCGTCTTCCCGAAGATAATCCCATTAACCCGGATTGTGGTTCCCAGTCACTCACCGTTGGGTACATTGCGAACCAATCAACCCTTATTTGAAGACCCCGCCCGGGTGCGTGGAAAACGGGATTATCAGCCTGGCGATTCCCAGCGCCGGATTGATTGGAAAGCCAGCTCAATTGCCCACCGCTTATTGGTTAAACAATTCGAGCCTTCGATTGCCCTGGAAAGTATGATTTTTTTAAATCTAAATCGGCAGGAATACCAACTCAAGAATCTATATCGCGCTTCTGAGCTGGCTATCATCGCCGCGGCCTCGATTGCCAACTGGGTGGTCCGAGCACGCCAGGCAGTCGGGCTGGCATCGAATGGGATCGATCCGCTGGCTGAAGATGGCAAGCCACCAATGATCGCACCCGGCCGTGGTCGAGGCAGGTTAGTCCGGATTTTAGAAGTCCTGGCTAGAGTGCGCAGTAGCGAAACCTTTCCATTTGTTGACTTAATCCAACGGGAAATCGTCGAATTAAGCTGGGGAAGCACAATCATAGTGATCGCTAATCAGGTAGATGACCGTTTGTTTGAAGCGCTTTTTCAAGCTCGCCGGCGAGGGTTGAGCCCAATCTTATTGGTCTGCGGCTTTGTTGATCGGATCAGTGAAATTGAGCGCAAGGCGGCATATTTTCATACCCCGTTCTTTCATATCCTCAGTGAACAAGATTTTGATATCTGGCGGAAGTAGGTAGGATGAGAACCGGCAGGTGAGTGGAAATGTCTCAGCAGGAAAGACAGGAGAAAGACCTCATCGAGCAATTCATTGCTTACCAGCGCGTGACGCGCCGGGTACAGAGATTGCTTGGGGCGATCCTGGTGACCTGTTTGAGTGTACCATTCTTGTTAGTGGGTCAGAAAATTATCAGCGACTGGAACAATCAGTATCTGGCTCCGTTGGCTTTCTTGGTGAGCCTGGAAGCGATGTTTACCTACCATCGCCTGAAGAAATTCACCTTTTTTGAAGTAAGAAGCTGGTTAAGTTTAGGGGCAGAATGGCTGGTCCTGGCTGTTTTCATCCGCCTGCTGATATATTGGGTATATGGCTGGGATCTGTTTCGGGAGGCTCTATCGCACTGGCCCGAGGAATTTAATGCCTATTTCTTCGATACTGAATTTTTGCTGGTCTTGGGATTTTCTCTGATTATCTGGTTCATCAGCGCCAACTTGGAAGCGATGTTCGACCAATTTAGTGAAGATGAGGTCTTGCTGCGCGCCGAAATTGACACCGGCCAATCGAATGAACGGAACGAACTACGCAGCCGCCTGGCAAACCAAGTGATTCTTGGCGGGGCGGTCATGTCTGGGTTGGTTGCCTGGATTTACCTGGATAGCGGGCTTCCCTGGCGCAGCCAGCCCATGGTCCAGGTTGGCTTAATCGCCCTGCTGGGATATTTCATTTCCAGCCTGGTTTTACTCAGCCTTACTCACTTAGCAATCTTGCGCGTGTATTGGATCGTGAACAAAATCCCGATTTCAGACAGTTTAACCCGCCGGTGGGCGAGGTTGAGCCTGTTCATCATCGGTGGGCTTGGCCTGGTTGCCTTATTTCTGCCAACCGGGTATTCAACGCCGATTTTACGATTTATTGAGCTACTGCTTTCGGTCATAATTGGAATCTTTCAAGTTATTTTATTCCTGCTTAGTCTACCAGTAGTTCTGTTGATCCGCTGGTTGATGCAGTTATTAGGAAGCCAACAGTCGCTCCCCCCGGTACCGCAATTTGAGCCCGAGATCGTAATTCTTACCGGACAAGCACCAGGCGAGCCGGCGAGTTGGCCCAGCCTGCTGAAGGCAATTCTCCTGTGGGGCGGATTGCTAGTAATGACAATTCTAGCTTTCACAATCTATCTGCGCGACCATCCAGATTACCTGCACTGGTTGAAAGGCAAGCGCTTTATACGTTGGCTGGTTGATACATGGTCAACCTGGTTAGCCTGGCTGCGAGGAGTTAATCACTCTGCCATTGGAATGCTCCGCGCTGGTTGGCAACGTCTGCAGGTTGGCAATATTCCTGGGTCCGTCCGCGGGATGACCCAAATCATTAACCCGCGTCGCCTGCCAGCTCGCCAGCAGGTACAGTTCTACTACCTGGCCATGTTGCGAAGGGCTGCCGAGAAAGGCTTGCCGCGTACACCTTCCCAAACTCCTCAGGAGTATGAATCTCGCCTGATCGAATTTGTGAACGCCAGTGGAGTAGGCCAACCAAAGGAGGGAGAAGGACGTTCTGCCCAATTGAAGGCGGAGAGTGAGTCCCAGCCTGTCCTTGATGAAGTAACAGGATTAACTAGGCAATTCCAGGAAGCTCGGTACAGCCAGCATGAGATTAGCCTGGGACAAGTAAACCTGGTTCGGCAATATTGGGAACGTATTCGCGAGATCCTGCGTAACCTTGGAATTACCAAAACTGTCCGTTAATTGGCGAGTGACTTTCTGCCAATAATCCGGAATAATGTTAAAATTTCTAAAATAAAATCAAATGAAAGGTAAAAAATGGAAAA
>CAZAGA010000465.1:0-2713 GCA_964484335.1 uncultured Anaerolineaceae bacterium | reverse complement strand
TTACTTCGTACCGATGGCGATCCTGGTGGTGACATTTGTCACCCGGGCAGGCCGCGTCCAGGGCCTGGACGCGATCCTGCTGCGGAAATTTGGCGAGCGCGGCCGGCTGTTCTGGTAGCCGCGCCTGCCTCTGTGGATTACCAGACAGGCTCAACCGCCCAGGTAGGCTTCCTTGACCCGCGGGTTGCCAAGCAACTCCTGCCCACCGCCGCTTAAGATGATCTTGCCGGTCTCCAGGACATGGCCGCGATTGGCCAGGCGCAGCGCCATGTAAGCATTCTGCTCGACCAATAAAATCGTCGTCCCGGATTGATTGATCTCTTTCAACACTCGAAAAATCTCGCGTACCAGGACCGGCGCCAGGCCCATCGAAGGCTCGTCCAGGAGGAGAATTTTTCCCCGGCTCATCAAGGCGCGCCCAACGGCCAGCATTTGCTGCTCGCCGCCTGACAACGTACCGCTGAGCTGGTTGATGCGCTCTTTCAGGCGAGGGAAGATTGAAAAGACGCGCTCGTAGTCGCGCCCGATTTCAGCTTTGTCCTTGCGCTGCCAGGTGGCCAGCTTCAAATTTTCCAATACGGTCAGGTTGCCGAAAATACCCCGCCCTTCGGGCACCTGGGCGATGCCCAGGCCAACCAACTGGTCGGCAGGAACCTTGTGCAACTCTTGGCCGCGGTAGGTGATCGTGCCTTTGTAGGGAACAATCCCGGAAATGCCGCGCAGGGTGGAAGATTTTCCTGCCCCATTGGCACCGATCAGGGTGACAATTTCGCCCTCATTGACATCAAAAGATATCCCTTTGACGGCGCTGATACTGCCATACGAAATCACCAAATCGGTCACCGAAAGCAGCGCCTGGTGATTGGCGGAAGCCCGAATCTCTTCAATCATAGCTCAGCTCCTTCACCCAGGTAGGCTTCCAGGACTTTCGGGTTATTCTGAATTTCGGTAGGCGAACCTTCCGCGATGGTGGCCCCAAAGTCGAGCACTTTCAAGCGCTCGCAGATGCCCATCACCAGGCGCATCTGGTGCTCGATCAGCAGGATGGTCAGTGAAAACTGCTGGCGGATCCACTGGATGAATTCCATCAATTGGTCGATTTCATTCGGGTTGATGCCGGCTGCTGGTTCATCGAGCAGGAGCAACTCAGGCCGGGTGGCCATCGCTCGGGCGATCTCCAGGCGGCGCTGCAAGCCGTAGGGCAGGTTGCGAGCCAGCTCGCCGGCAAAGCTCTCCAGCTTGAAGACCGAAAGCAGCTCCATGGCAGTGTCAATCGAGTCCAGCTCCTGCTTGTTGAAACGCCCGACCCGGAACATTGCTTCCACCGGCGAGTACCGCATCCGGTGATAGGCTGCAATACGGACGTTATCGATCACGCTCAAGTCATTGAACAGGCGGATATTTTGGAAGGTGCGCGCAATGCCCAGGCTGGTGATTTGATCCGGGAACTTACCGACCAGCTCAGTTCCTTTGTACGCCACATTGCCGCTGCTCGGGCGGTACACCCCGGTGATCAGGTTGAATACGGTAGTCTTTCCCGCGCCGTTGGGGCCGATAATGCCGACCAGCTCGCCCGAATTCAGCTCAAGATTAAAATCAGACACGGCCAACAAACCGCCGAAATACTTGGTCATCTTGCTAATCTGAAGCAGCATCGGCGACCTCCACTATATGTTTTTTGCCGAGCCGGGCGGCCAACAATTCATAGCCTGGGATGAACCACTTGAATTCACGCAACCCCATAATACCGCGCGGCCGGTAAATCATCAGGAAGACTAGCAGTAGCGGCATGAGCACAAACCGCCAGACTCCCAGGGGGCGCAGGACCTCCAACAAGACGGTATAAATCGTCGCTCCAATGATCGAGCCAGCGATGGAGCCAATCCCACCCAGGTAAACCATAATTAAGAAATCGGTTGATTTGACAATATCGAAGACGCGCGGGCTGATGAACTGCAACAGGTGGGCAAAGAGCGCCCCACCGACCCCGGCGAAGAAAGACGACAACAAGAAAGCCAGCACCTTCACCTGGCGGGTATTGACGCTCATCAGGTTGCTGGCAATCTCGTCTTCGCGGATCGAGAGCACCCCGCGGCCGAAATTGGAATAAACAAAGTTGCGTGTCACCCAGATCGCCAGGACCGTCCAGAAAAAGACCCACGGCAGGGTGGACAGGCGATCGATGCCCGGGATGCCGCGCGGGCCGCCGATTGCTTCGACATTCTCGATCACCGATTTGACGATGAATAGGAACGCCAGGGTTACAATCGCCAGGTAATCGCCGCGCGTTCGAAACGAGGGAACCGAGACGACTAACCCGATCAGCGCGGTGGCCAGGCCAGCCAAGATCACAGTGAGCGGGAAGAACCAGCCAACCAACTCCGGAGGCCAAACTCGCATGGTTAGCAGAGCCGAGACATAGGCACCGACCGCCATAAACCCGGCATGCCCAACCGAGAACTCGCCCATGTAGCCGTTGATCAGGTTCAGGCTGACGGTCATGATGGTATTGATCCCAATATACATCAGGATCAATTGGTAGTAAGGGGAAATTAAATTAAATTGGGGGATCAAAAAAGACAACACAAAACCAAGCAGGAGCAGCGCCGGCAGCAGCTTCCGGTTGTTGAGCAGCGCCTCCCGCCAGTTCTTTTTGCGTGCAGGTTTTTCAGTCATTGGCGGCTCTCCTGGGTTACACTTTTTGGGTCTGCGG
>CAZAGA010000464.1:0-2743 GCA_964484335.1 uncultured Anaerolineaceae bacterium | reverse complement strand
GAAAACACTGCCAAAGTTCTGCCAGCTCCACCTGGAATAAGGTGTCGCCATTGAATGCAAAAAAAGGCCTATCGAAACCCTGGCTGGCGAGTTTGATGCCTCCGCCAGTGCCCAATGGTGTTTCTTCATACGCGTAGCTAAGATCGAGCCCCCAGCGCTGGCCGTCGCCCGCATACTCCCGCACTTGGTCGGCCAGGTAGCCGACCGAAAGAACCGCCTTGCGAATCGCCTGCCCCGCCAGGTAATCCAACAGATAGTCCAGGAATGGCCTGCCCGCAACGGGAGCCAGGACTTTCGGCCGGTCGGTCAACGCGGCGCGCAGACGAGTTCCAAGGCCGCCAGCCAGGATCACGGCCGTTGCAGGTGGGTATTTTCTGTCTGATTCAGCCATTCGGTGGTTTCCCGTCAATCTGACCGAGCCGGTATTTCTTCAGGGCGAGCCTGAAGAAGCGCTTCCCACTCGTTCAATGCTTTGTTTGACCCTAAGGCTGCAAGCGCTTTCAAAAACCGTTTCGTATTCCATCGCTACCGCTTCTGGCGTTGATCGTTGGACGACAGCCTGTGGATCACCCTGGTAAGCAGCTGGATTCTCAAGGATGGTTATCAGTGCTCGAGCCAATGCGTTTGCATCACGCGCAGGAACGATCATCCCACTCTGGCTCATCATAACCGGCACGCGTACGCCGGGAAGGTCGGAGGCTACCACTGGAGTACCGCAAGTCATCGATTCCACCTGCACCAGGCCGTAGGATTCGGTGCTGTTAATACTGGGTAGGACGGTCACCTCACAGGTCTGATAAAAAGCAGTCAATTCCTGGGGAGAGACCACACCAAGGAACGACCAGTGTTCGCCAAATTGTTCAATCAATGGCAACAGCCGTTCGGCGTAGGCTTCTTCGCCGACCACATTTTGATACGGTCCGACGAATAAGACCCGCACTGTGGGAAATTTTTGCTGTAGGATCGGTAATGCGGCAGCCAGGTACTCAACGCCTTTTTCGGTTGCCAGGCGGGCGGCCATGCCGATGATCCGCTGGTTGGGCTGGATCTTGAACTTTCGCCGGAAGGCCAGATCATCGTCTGGTGTGATGGGGGTCACCTCCACTGGGGGGAGGATCGGGCGTAGTTTATCAAGATATCGTCCCATGAAGCTCGAATGTTCAGCGTAGTCGCGCGTATTGTGTATGATCAGGCTGGCTACTCGGGCGGTGATATGGTTGGATAAATTTGAAACCAGGTTGGCAATCGAGTGGATAAATCCGGCCGGCAGGCGAAGGTCACAGTGGTATGTTAAAACAACCGATTTGCCTAGCCAATGTGCAATCAGTGCCAGTCCGGCAGCGTCGAACTGCGGTACATGCAAATGCACGACATCCGATTGCCGGATTAACCGCCAGGCCCATGCAGGCATACCCGGCATAATGACCCCTTTGCTGATGTGGAACCAGACCCGCGGACGCACAATTTTTACCCCATCCCGGAACTCAACGGCAGGCAGTTTAGGGTCAAATCGGGAGGTCAATACCGTTACTTGGTGCCCGCGCGCAGCCAGGGCGCGTGCTTCACGTTCCGCATGGATGGTCAGCCCTGAGTAATGCGGGCGGTAGTACGTAAGGGCAATCAGGATTTTCACGGTGAGTTCTACTGAGGGGGGATGCGCCGAACCCGGTTATACACCCCAATCAACGATTCGCCGTCGCGCGCTAGGCCGACTGTTCCCAGGATCGCGACCAGGAAATATTGAGAGAAATGGGTGATCAGTGCAAAACCTAACGCCGTCGCTGGGTCGATCTTAAATAATGCCAATACCCCAACCACAACCAATTCAAAGACGCCGACTGCACCGGGGGAAGATGGGGCTGCAAACCCTAACGCGGCTGCGCCGAGTGTGAAACCAGCCCAAACCACCTGTGCTTCGGGCACAAAAGCACGTAGAAAGAGAATATATTGGCCGAAGGCGATTACCCAGTTCAATAGGATCCAAAAAACGGAAAGTAAAAAGCGCCGCCAATCGGTCAGCACCGCTAAACCATCAAAAAATGAGCTAATGCTGTGCCCACCAAGCTTAAGCAGCAGCGGCCAGCGTTGGCCCAGTCGATTGAACATCCCGATTGCCTGGGCTCGGTAGCGGGCCAGGAGGTATAAAATCACCAATCCGACTACCACCACGCCGCCGGAGCCAAACGCAAGTTGCCGTGCGCCGCTGGCTTCGACCACGAAGGGCAGCGTGGCTAGTAGCAATCCCACCGCAAAAGCCAGGTCTATGACACGTTCAATGACAATCGTTGGTAAGACTTCCCAGAAACTCAGCCTAGCTTTGTAGCTGAGCAGGAAAGCGCGGGCAACTTCCCCCAACCGGAAGGGAAGCACATTATTCAGCAGGTAACCTTCATTAACAGTAAAAAAGACCTGGTCATAGTTGGCTTTGTTTTGCAGCAGCGTGCGCCAGGCTACCCCGCGCACGAGCAGCCAGATCACCCCTCCGGTCACTGCCATCAGGATCAAGCGATAATCAGCAAGTTTGAGCGCCTCAATCAACCGGCCTGGTTTGGCCAGGTAGAGGACAACTGCCAGTGAGACCGCACTGATGATCAGGCCGGGAAGAATTCGCTTCCAATCGCTTCGCCCGGCGGATTGAGTTTGATCTTGGGGCGTTTCGATGTCACTCCTCCCCGATTCGCAGCACCGCCAGGAAGGCTTCTTGCGGTATTTCTACCTGCCCGACCATCTTCATGCGCTTCTT
>CAZAGA010000463.1:0-2749 GCA_964484335.1 uncultured Anaerolineaceae bacterium | reverse complement strand
GCCAGCAGGTCGCCGATGCCCTCGCCGGTCAAAGCCGAGATGGCGGTCGAATTGGGAAAGGCTTCGAGCGCCTGGCGCGCCCCGGCCGGGTCGTGCAACCGGTCAATCTTGTTCAAGACGGTCAAGACCGGGATATGCCCGGCCTCGATCTCGGCCAGGGTCTGGTAGACTGCCTCGGACTGGGCGACCGCGTTGGGATGGGTGATATCGACGATGTGCAAGAGCAGGTCGGCTTCGGCGATTTCTTCCAGGGTGGCGCGAAAGGCTGCTACCAGGGCGGTCGGCAGCTTCTGGATGAAACCGACGGTGTCGGTCAGCAGCGTGGTATGCCCGCCGGGCAGCTCGACCCGCCGGGTGGTTGGGTCGAGAGTGGCAAAAAGCTGGTCGGCGACGTATACATCAGCGGACGACAGGCGATTGAGCAGGGTCGATTTTCCGGCATTGGTGTAGCCTACCAGGGCGACGAGCGGGATTTGCGAGCGTTTGCGCCGGGCGCGGTACTGCTGGCGGTGGGTGCGCACTTTCTCCAGCTCGGCCTTAAGGTGATCGATCCGGCGGTGCACGTCACGGCGGTCCACTTCGAGCTGGGTCTCGCCCGGCCCGCGCAGCCCGACGCCGCCAACGCTGCCCGAGCGGCCCGCCCCGCCACCGGCCTGGCGCGCCAGGTGCGTCCAGGCGCGGGTCAGGCGTGGCAGGCGGTATTCATACTGCGCCAGCTCGACCTGCAGTGCGCCTTCCCGCGTGTCAGCGTGCTGGGCGAAGATATCCAGGATCAAGGCGGTGCGGTCGAGGATGCGGATTTCGTTTTTAAAGATACCTTCCAACTCGCGCAGGTGGCGCGGCGAGAGCTCTTCGTCGAACAAAATGACTTCGGCGCCAGTCTCTTCCACCAGGGCCTGGATTTCTTCGACTTTTCCCGAGCCGACAAAGGTCTGCGGGTTGGGATGGTCAAGTTTTTGGGTCGTGCTGCCGACCACCTCCAGGCCGGCGGTATCCGCCAGCAGCTCCAGCTCGAGCAGCGAATCCTCCAGGTTGAGCAGGTGCTCTTCGCCGTAAAATTCAACCCCGACCATGAATGCCCGTTCGCGCGGCCGTTGGGTGGGTTCAGGCATTTTCTTAGCCATAGGCTTCCTTTCTAAGGTTGGCCGAAGATTTGCGACCCGGCCAGGATCCAGGCGGTCAGGCTCTTGCCGACCGCCTCCAGGCTTTCGGCCGAGAGCTTATCCAGCGTGTCTGCACTGGTGTGGTAGTAAGGATAATCAAAATCAATCAAATCGGCCGCCGGAATGCCAGCTTCCAGGAACGGCCAGTGGTCATCCAGGATATTGTACCCGGCTTCGGGGATAAATTGGGTAGTATAGCCCAGGCTGCCAGCCTGGGCCCAGATTTCCTGGCTGATTAACGGGTTTGAGCTCTGTTCGAAGTGCAGGTTGAGATCCCGGTCGCCGATCATGTCGATGATCACCGCTGCCTGTGGCAGGCGCTCGAGGCTTTCGACAAAGGCGCGCGAGCCAAGGATCCAATCCCAACCGGGAATCCGGCCGTTATCTTCCGAGTCAAAGAACACCAGCCAGATTTGCCGGGCGCGGGCGCCGAGGCTGGGCGGCGGAGCGGCCTGGATCTGACCGGGCAGTGTGCGCGCCAGCTCGAGCAGGACTCCCACCCCCGAGGCGCCGTCGTTAGCGCCAGGCACCGGCTGGGTTTGGTTGCGGGGATCGGGGTCTTTGTCTGCCAGCAGACGCGAATCATAATGCGCGCCTAACACCAACCACGGCTCGCCTTGCCCCCATCTGCCAATGATATTGCGCACTGGCTGATCAATCGCGCTGCCTGGGTCGTCCCCGCTTGCGCTGCGCTGGTAGCGCGTCTCCTGGATTTCGACCTCCCAACCAGCTTGTGCCAGAGCCAGGGCGATGGCGTCCCCGGCCTGCTTATGGGCCAGGCTGCCCACGGTGCGCGGACCAAAAGCCAGTTGCGCAGCAGCGTCTGCCAGGGCGCGCTCCCCACTGAAAGACTCGGGCGGCTGCGTGGCGGTTGGCAGCGCGGGCCGGGTCGGACTGGGTGCAATCACGGCCGGGGTTTGGTTTTTTTGTGGATTGCAGTTTGTTAATAGGAGCAGGCATAAAAAAGTTTGAGTTATTATGACTACACGCATTTTATTTAGGGACATCATATGCACTCCCGGGGACTACTTTTCTTGATAAATTGGGGGCTCTCTGAGAAACTCCTCCAGGTCGCACAAGGCACGCTGGCTCTGCAGCCTCGCACGCTCCCGCCGGCCCAGGCACCCGGCCTCTGCCAGCTCGGGCAGCAGCCCGTAATTGGCTTTCATCGGCTGGAAAGTACCTGGGTCAGCCTGGTAGATATACCGGCACAGCGCGCCGAGCATAGTCGTCTCGGGCAGCACCAGCGGAGCCAGACCCTGGATCAGGCGGGCAGCATTCCAGCCGGCCAGTAAACCGGTGGCAATATTTCCGACATACCCCTCTACCCCGCTGATCTGCCCGGCAAAAAAGATCTCCGCGCGCTTCCGCATCTGCAGCGTAGGTTGCAGATGCAACGGTGAATTGATAAAAGTATTGCGGTGCATCTGACCATAGCGGACAAACTCTGCCCGTTCCAGCCCGGGGATCATTCGGAAGACCCGTTGCTGCTCGCTCACCGTCAGGTTGGTTTGAAAGCCGACCAGGTTATACAGGCTGCCCGCCAGGTTGTCCTGGCGGAGCTGGACCACGGCATGCGGCCAGCG
>CAZAGA010000462.1:0-2756 GCA_964484335.1 uncultured Anaerolineaceae bacterium | reverse complement strand
GCTCGGCCGGGGCGAAGTGGGTGGGGAGGCTGAGGGACATCGGGGTAATTATACCCTGAAACCAGGTAAATATTAAGGGAGGATTAGAGAACCTCTGGCAGCCGGGAGGCAGGGCGGTTTTTTGAAAAAATCGGCCGCCCTGCGGGCGGAGGGGGCCAGGAATCAGAATCCAGGATCCAGGAATCCAAAAGATTAACCAGGCGAGAGCGCCACGCAGAAGCCCAAATTGCTGCCGAAGTCGCCTGGCACGTCCCCGTAGCGGGAGGCGCAACGGGCGTAGAGTCGAGTGGAGTCCCACGAGCCGCCCCGAACCACCCGGGCTGTACCGGTCTGCGGACCAGTTGGATCAACCACCGGACCCACCTGGCGGCGAGTGTATTCGCTGCCATCATACCAATCCTGGCACCACTCCCAGGCATTGCCAACCATGTCTGCAGCGCCATAGGGGCTATCGCCGGAGGGTGAATAGGCGCCAACCGGCGTGGTATCGCCTTTGCCGCCTTCGCGAGAATTGCAGCGCTGCGGGTCCCATTCATTGCCCCAGGGCCATTCATTGGCATACTCGCCGCGGGCGGCCTTCTCCCATTCAGCTTCAGTTGGCAGGCGCACCTGCAGGTCGCCAAGTTCTGCGCGATAGGTTTCGTTAAACCACCGGCAGTAGGCTGCGGCGTCAACCCAGGAAACCTGTACAACCGGGTGCTGCTCCTTATCCTTCGAACTGCTTTTTGGGCCGCGCGGGTGACGCCAGTTGGCGCCTGGTGTATCTTTCAATTGATTCCCATCCCATACTGGCGCCGAGCCCTTTTCTTCAGAAGTGGTAGGGTAGGCACGGGCCTGGACAAATTCTTCGAACCGGGCGTTGGTGATGGGAAAACGGGCAATGGAATAGGGACGGCTGATCTCGCAGGTGTGCTGCGGCTTTTCATTGTCTCGAGCAAGCGGGTTATCATCCTTGCTGCCCAGCTTAAATTTTCCGGCTGGCACGGGGACAAACTCAATCCCGCCGATGGTCCGGACGCCGGATAGAGCCGATTCGCGCGCCGCTTCCCCTTTGCCCTGCGGAGACAGCCCCTCAGCAACCGCCTGAGCAGTTGGGGCATGAATCTCAACCTCGCTGCGGGCGGGTGGAGCGGCCATGTGGATAAAAGCATCCAGGGTCGCGGCATCGAAATCAGAACTGAAGGCTTTAATTTCCCGCAGCACGCGGCGCAGGCGGCGAAACCGCTCGAAATCCTGAAACTTACGGCTGATAGTTTCATCGCCCTGCCCGGCGGCCCAGGCCAACGCCTCCTGGAGGAACTTCCACTGCAAGTCCAGGTCGTCGATATCATCCAGGCGCTGGCGGAAAGCTTCTGGGGCGGCGCGCAGCAAGGCGCTGAAGCGAATGAAATCATCCCGCTTAACTTGCCCGGCCTGCCCCGAATTGGCCAGCATCTGCCACTGCAGCTCGATGTCGTTGACCACCGCCTTGACCCGGCGCGGGTTGACCTCAGCAGCGGCGATCAGGGTCTGCCACTGGCTGAGCATCTCTTCGCCAACGGCCTGGGCTTTCAGGTAGTCCTGCATCACCCCGGCCGCCACCGGCGGCAGCTCATAGCGGAGCTGGATCACTTTGTCGAGGTAATCGGCAGCGTTTTGGCCGGTTACGGCGGTATTTTTGTAATAACTTTCGACTGCGCTGCGTACGACCGAAGTATCAGCGCCGATGAGGAAGATGCAGCCGCGTTTATCGAGGAAGAGCTTGACTGCTTCCAGGACCTGGACGGTTTTCTCAGGCAGGCAGCGGTCGAGGTCGTCAATGAAGATCACCAGGGCGCCTTTCTGGTCGTCAACCGCCTCAAATTTGCCCTGGCCGTGGACCCAACGGGCGATCAAGCCTTCCAGGGCCGCGCTGAAATAGTCAAAGAAAGCGGTATTGGAGACCAGCGGCGATTCTTGCGAGTGCCCGGCCATATCCAACTGAAATTCTACGAAGCCAAAATTGAGCTTAAAGGCATCCAGGAACATTTCCAGGAAGTTGGTCGTGCGCTGGGCGGGATTTTCCCATTCCTTGCGCAAGCGAGAAAGCAGGCCGTCCTTCTCCATCGCCTGCAGGATGACCCGCACCAGCGCCGCCAGGAGATGGTTTTCATCGTCATATTTCCAGGCATCAAACCAGACCGTTTTGCACTGGCGAAATTTTTTCGCTTCTTGCGGGGTATTGGCAAAGCGCGGCAGGCCGGTTTCCGGATCGAGCGGCTCATTCAGCATCCAGCGCACGCGCTGAAGCAGGGTGGTCTTGCCAGAACCCCAGGCGCCACTGATCCCAATCGTCAGGGGGGTGCGGGTATCGGGAGAGGCCACCAGGCGCGCCAGGGTAGCGGCAAATTCATCAAAGTGAAAATGGGCCGTCTCCTTCTCCAGGGGAAGGTCGTGCAGGATGCGGGGGGTCTGGAAATGGGGATGTTTTTTGGTTGCCATGAGCCGCCCTTATGGTTTCTTGATGGATGATCCCAGGTAGATTTAATTGTAGCGCAATCTGACCGATTGCGCTACAACAGATGCGGCGGGCGGCTGCGCTCAGCGCTTCAGCATTTCTTCAGTGTCTCAGTGTTTCCCCGCTTATTCAAAGGTCAGGCCTGCGCTGCCTTTATCGACAGTGATCGTGTCGCCTTCGCTAAACTTGCCGGAGAGCAGGTCGAGGGCGAGCGGGTCCTGTAATTCGCGCTGGATGGCGCGCTTGAGCGGACGGGCGCCGTAATCGGGGTCGAAGCCGA
>CAZAGA010000461.1:0-2768 GCA_964484335.1 uncultured Anaerolineaceae bacterium | reverse complement strand
GCCAGCTCGCCTTCGCCCTGGACGTGTTGAATCATCTGTTTCACAGCCTGGTAGCCGATCTCGAACAGGGGGACATGAATGCTGCTCAAGGCTGGCGTATGACCAGCGCCTTCCAGGCGGTTGTCGAAACCAATCACGGCGACATCATCCGGAATCTGGTACCCGGATTTCTCGAGCACCTGCATAGCGCCTAAGGCGGACTCATCATTGCTTGCCAGGACGGCGCTAAATTCCGTCCCCGCGCTGATAATTTGCTGCATGGCCAGGGAACCACCATCGAAGACGTGACGGCCAAAGGCTACCAGAGCGGGGTTTTGATCCAAGCCGTAAAATTGGCAGGCAGATTGATAGGCTTGCAAACGATCCCCGCTGTCGCCATCCAGATCATCCTGGCTGCCGGCGATAAAGGCGATTTGCTTGTGACCATGATCAACCAGGTGGCGCATAGCTTCCAGAATGCCAGCAGAGTTATCGGTCATGATCGTTGGGCCTTGCTCCCCAGACCCAATGAACAAGATCGGAAACTTCGCCGCGATCAGGCTATGCACATACTCCGACCTCTCCTGGGAATGGAGTGGCATGACAATAATCAGGCCATCCGTATTCCAGGGGCCAACCGGAATGAAATCGTGCTCGGAGGATGTAAACGGCCAGGCCGGACGGAAGGGGTCCGTCGGGCTGGCGGAAGGGCCGATACCACAACCTAACAGCAAATTGCTGTCCAGATCTCGGGCCGCGCGGCTGGCGCCGCGGAAAAGCGGCGCCAGGTAGCTCAGGTTGGTTGCTGTGCGATAGAATTGCCAACCGGCCAGCACACCGATTGTTGGGCGCTTGTTCCGATTACCTGGTGGCATTCATTATTTCTCTAGGGACTCATCAAATTTTTCGAAAGCATTGATGTCATTTTGGAAATTTCTTACCTGTATATTTTAGCTTTAAAATAATGAATTGGAGAGAATAACTTCATGCCAATCATCGGCTTACGCCAGAGTCGAAGGTGTCCTGTTAACCCAGGCTCTCACTCTCCTGCTTACCGTGATTCCGATGATTGATAACTTTATCCTTCACCTTATATTGCCTTTTACACACATAGCCTACCGCGATCCCAAGCGCAAGAATCCGGATCAGGTTAAATGTTGTCCCAATGATAAAGTAACGCAAGACGTTACCCGTTGCGTAAAAATTCGAGGGACCTCCGAGCAAGATTGTGACGATGACCAGCACAATTGAGCTTAAGATGACTGATTTAAGGATTGGTTCCTTTACTGGAATTCTGTCAAAAAAGCGCAACAAAGGATAACTGACCCAAAATCCAACGATCAAGCCGCCGATCAAGGATTCAAGCAGCATTGGATAATAGGAAATAGACATGGCAGCCCGGTATTCCGCTGCAATGGAGGTTCGGGAAATCGCAAAGTTTGCCAGCCAGAATGCCAGACCTCCCACCAGGGTCAATACGAAAGCCTTTTTCCAGATTCCTTTTGAGTTTTTCATCTTTACCCTTTTCCTTATTCAGGATTCACTGCTGGCCGGGGTTTCACAGCCTTGATCGAAAGCCACAAAGCCAAGGAAACTTCTGCAATAAAACTGATCACCAGGCAGGGATAAGCGATGACCGCGAGATCAGGGAGGATCAACCGCTGGCAGACATACACGAATTGGCAAATGCCGTCCGCGATCAAAAGCATGCCGAGGATCTTTGGAAGGAACTTGGATTTAAGGACCAGGTAACCGAGCGGAAAGAGCCAGACCCCGTAAGGCACCTGGGCAATAACGACCCCGGTTTTGTATAAACCGAAGTAGAACACCGCCAGCGCTTGCAGTTGATCTGGCTGGAAGGCTTTGATAGCTTCAGTACCGTTCAAGATCATCAGGCTGGCAAACAGGCAAAGCGAGCTGAATAACCAGACTGCAAAACCGGCAACATTGAATAACAGGAACAATAGGGCTAAATCTTTATTCACCGGCTTCAGCAGCACGTACAAAGCCCAGGCTGCCAAGAGGAAAAGAACCACCGAAAAAAGATTGATCACAAAGCCAATCCGGAACTGCGTGGCATGGGTCAGGATGTGATTAATAGTGACCGGTGCTTCCACGAACACGAATTTCCCGAATAGATTGGCTACGAACGAGGTGGCCACGTAAAGCAGGTAAAGCAGGCCGGCGGTTCTTGTGATTTTATTGACCGAATTCATTTTTAGCTCCTTTGAAGATGGAAAATCCCGACAGGCCAATTCCTGTCAGGTAGAGAACACTTTGAATAAAGTTAACCTGCCAGCGCCCATTCACAATATAGGAAGAGGCGAGAAATGCCATGGCTTCAACGAAGCCGATGACCCCAACCAGCAGCCAGAAAGCCCATTTTTCACCTGCGACCAGGTTTTTGCGGATGAGCGGCCAGGTCAGCACTGAGATAACCAGCGAGCAAGCATTGTACAGGATCGTAAAACAATTGAGCGTTGCGATGGTCTTTGCGCTAAGGTTGGCAATTTCAGCTTCTGAAAAAGAAGCCACCTGCAAAATTGGGGAGTCCTCTTTGAGAACGATGACATAGCACAATATGAGAAAGGCGAGTATAAAGTTGATGACGCACCATATTGAGAGAACTAGCGAACCCCTTTTTAACATTTTGCTTTCTCCTCGTGATGTGTTTTGTCCGCTGTTTAAGGTCTATCCCACGAGCATTACCATGGTGCTGAGAGGGGAGGGTTTTAGGGAGGGCCTTCAGCCCTCCCGCTCCCCTATATAGCAAATCTATGCCGCGCTCA
>CAZAGA010000460.1:0-2776 GCA_964484335.1 uncultured Anaerolineaceae bacterium | reverse complement strand
GCATCGACCCCCGCCTGAGCCTGAGCGCCGCCAGCCTGGCGGACGAGTGGATCCCAATCCGCCCTGGCACAGATGCCGCCGCGATGAGCTCCATGGCCTACGTTATGCTCACCGAAGGCCTGTACGCCCAGGAATTTGTGCGCACCCACTGCCTCGGTTGGGACGCCTCCCAGATGCCGCCGGGCTGCGAGCAGGCTGAGAGCTATACCGATTACCTGCTCGGCAGGCGCGATGGCCAGCCCAAGACGCCAGAATGGGCGGAACGCCTCACCAGCATCCCGGCCGCCAGGCTGGCCCGGCTGGCACACGAATACGCCACGACCCAGCCGGCTGTGCTCTACCAGGGCTATGGCATGCAGCGCCGGGCGTATGGGGAGCAGGTAGTCCGAGCCGGTTGTGTCCTGGCCGCCCTCAGTGGCAATGTCGGCCTGCCTGGCGGCTGGGCCAGCGGCCTGGCGCTGCAAGCGCCCGACGGCGGTCCGTTCTGGACCGTTTTCCCGACCGGTACGAACCCGGTCAAGGCCAGCATCCCGGTCTTCCTATGGAGCGAGGCCGTCCTGCGCGGCAAACAATTGGGCCAGGCCGAAGGCGTCCTGGGCGTGGAACGGCTGGACAACGACATCAAGCTGATCTACGCCGTGGCCAGCAACTGCCTGATCAACCAGCACGCCAACCTGCAGCGCAGCGCCGCCATCTTGCAAGATGAGCACAAAGTTGAATTCCTGGCCGTCCAGGATAACTTCCTGACTCCCACTGCGCGCTTCGCCGACCTGGTCCTGCCCGCTTGCACCCAGTTCGAGACCTGGGGGATTGAAGATGGCTGGAAGTACGGCGACGAGGCGATCTTAATGCCCAAGCTGGTCGAGCCGCTTGGCGAAAGCAAGAGCGATTATCGAATTTGCGCCGAGCTGGCCGAGCGCCTGGGTTTTGGCGCAGCCTATACCGAAGGCCGCGACGAGCGCGCCTGGGTGGCCTGGGTCATCGAGCGCTACCGGGAGACCCGCTTCCCGGACATCCCTGACCTGGATGAGTTCGAGGCCTCGAACTGCGGGGTGTATGCCCACCCGGTGACCGAGCCGGCTGTCGCCTTCGCCGATTTCCGCCGTGATCCATTGCGCTACCCGCTCAATACCCCTTCTGGGAAAATCGAGATCTTTTCCAGAGCGCTCTTCGACCTGGGACAGCCCGAGACCATCCCGGCGGTGCCAAAGTACATCCAGGAATGGGAGAGCCCATTTGGGCCCGAGGCTCAGCGTTACCCGCTCCAGGCAATCGGTCACCATACCCTGCAGCGGGTCCACTCAACCCATGCCAACAACGATTGGCTGGTCGAGGCCTTTCCCCAACGGGTGTTTATCAACCCGCTGGACGCCAGAGCACGCGGCATTCGTGATGGCGACCAGGTGCGGGTTTTTAATGAACGGGGAAAAATTGAGCTGCTTTGCCGGGTGACACCGAAGATCCTGCCCGGGGTGGTCGATATCCCCCAGGGAGCCTGGTGGTCGCCGGCCAAGGATGGCAGCGACCCGGGTGGCTGCGTCAACCTGCTGACTTCCGAGCGCTGGACGCCGCTGGCCTTCGGCACCGCCCAGCACACCGCCATGGTGCAAATCGAAAAGTGCTAAACCGGATCATCCGCACAGAGCAGCGGACGGCTCTTTAATAGGTGAACTGCAGCGGACTGGTCAGCTTATCCAGGCTGCAGCTTTCGTACACCTGCTGAGCGCTTTTTTCGACCCCTACCAGCAGGACATGCCGTCCGCCATCCAAGTTGGAAAGAAATTCAACCCGCCATCGGCCGAGCGCTTCTTCGACCGCTTGCTCCAGCCGGTAGGCATCCAGAGATAGTTCGCCGGTCTGCTGGCGCAGCGCAAATTCGGCCGCCTGGGCCGCCGGGGGATAGACCGTCCGCCCGCGCAGGTTTTCCAGGCGGAGCTGCCTGGCCTGCCCGGCTTTCAGCAGCGCCGGCACATCCGCCGCGCTCACCCGCCCATACAGAATTCCACTGGGCAGGTAATAGACATTGGCTGCAAAGCGATGACCGCCGATATGGCTGCACTCCCAGGCTGCCGGGCCAGCCAGCTTCGCGAGCGCCTGGTAGGCCGGGAAGCCGACCCGCGCGCAACACCGATCGCGCCGCCCATTCGTGCAGACCAGGTAAAGCGGCTCCTCCAGGAGTTGGCCCTGGGATACTGGCTGTCCATCCAACACCGCCGCTAGGTCAATCGCCAACAGATCCTCATACGCCCCCAACTCGAAACGAACCAGGCGCAAATCCGTTTCGGAAGCGATCGCCACAAAGAAACGGGTCCAGCGCAGCGAACGCTCGTCCTGCTTGATCAATAGCACCTTGGCGGCCGGTAGGCTTTTCGCAATCCCGGTCAAGCGCTGCTTGACTTCGTCCGGGATAGCGCTCTTTTCGAAGGCCTTATCTTCCCAGGCCCCGCGATATTCCAACAAGAAGAAGACCTCCGCCCGCCCGGCTGTACCAATTAACCCCTCGCCTGCCTGTGCGGAGAGTGAGGAGCAGAATTGATCTCTCATAATTCCTCCGATTAAATACGTAAGGCTGGCTTGCCGACGCCAGTTACTAAAATCCCAAGCGCGCCTTCAAGCCAGCCTTTAGGTTGAACCCAAAAAACGGATTAGTCGCCGGCGCGTTTGCCAAGCGCCCGATCCAGCATCATCAAGCCCTGGATCGAATCGCCAACCATTTTCAACTGGTCGACGATCTGCTGGGCATTCTTTTCCTCTTCGACCTGTTCGTTGATGAACC
>CAZAGA010000459.1:0-2776 GCA_964484335.1 uncultured Anaerolineaceae bacterium | reverse complement strand
TATTTATCCAACTTCCAGGTTTCTCGGTCGATATTGCAACGCCTCAGCCAGGTGGGCTGGCTGGATGCGCTCGCTGGCGGCCAGGTCGGCAATGGTGCGTGCCAGCTTAAGCACGCGATGGTAGGCGCGGGCTGAAAGCTGGAGCTGGTTCATGGCGGCTTTCATCAAGGCGCGACTGGTGTCATCCAGATCGCAAAACTGGCGCACTTCAGCCGGGCGCATGTCGCTGTTACAGGTGATATTCTCGACAGTCGTAGCCTGGCGAGAATATCGCTCACGCTGGAGTTCGCGCGCGGCCTCGACGCGCTTCTGGATAGCCGTTGAGGGCTCGCTGGTCCGCCGGTCGGAGAGCTTATCATACTCCACCCGTGGCACTTCGATATGAATATCGATCCGGTCCATCAGTGGGCCAGAGATGCGTTTCTGGTATTTGGTGACCGTGGCAGACGAACAGGTGCAGGCCTTGACCGGGTCGCCGTAATAGCCGCACGGGCAGGGGTTCATCGCGGCGACCAATTGAAAGCTGGCCGGGAAAGTTAGCGTGCCATTCGCCCGGCTGATGGTGACGATCTTGTCTTCGATCGGCTGGCGTAGCACTTCCAGGACGCGCATCCCGAACTCGGGCAGCTCATCCAGGAACAGCACACCGCGGTGGGCCAGGGAGATCTCGCCTGGGTGGGGGATATTGCCGCCGCCAACCAGGCCGGCATGCGAGATGGTGTGGTGTGGGGCGCGGAAAGGCCGGCTGCGAACTAGCGGCACATCCGGGGGGAGTTGGTCGGCGACTGAGTAAATCCGGGTCACATCCAGGGCTTCATCGATCGACATGCGCGGCAGGATGCTGGGCAGGGCGCGCGCCAGCAGGGTCTTACCGGCCCCTGGCGGCCCGATCATCATTAAATTATGGCCGCCGGCGGCAGCTACTTCCAGCGCTCGTTTGACGTGCTCCTGGCCCTTGATTTCGCAGAAATCGGTCTGCACCAGCACGTCGATTGCTTCAACCGGTAGAGGCGCCTGGGCCAGGATGCGGTTTTCACTGCTCAGGTGAGCGACCAGGGCGGCCAGCGACTCGACTGGGTAAACCTCCAGCTCCGGGATCAGGGCGGCCTCAGCGGCGTCGCCGAGCGGAGTGAAGATCCGCTTGAATCCACGCTCGCGCGCCAGAGCGGCCATCGGCAGCACTCCGCGCACGTGGCGCACCCCGCCGTCCAGGGATAGCTCACCAATGAACAAGGCATTTTCGACGCTCTCAGGCGGGAGTTGGCGGCTGCTGATCAGCGCCCCCAGGGCGATGGGCAGGTCGTAGGCTGGGCCTTCTTTGCGTACTGCCGCCGGCGCCAGGTTGACGATCAGCTTGCGGCGCGGAAAATATAACCCGGCATTCTTAACCGCCGATTGGACCCGTTCACGGCTTTCCTGAATGGCGGCGTCGGGCAGGCCAACAATCGTGATCGAGGGCAGTCCATCGCCTGTATCGACTTCTACTTCGACAATGACCCCTTCCAGTCCGATTACAGCACACGAATAAACTCGTGCTAACATGTTCTTAGTTTAGATGCAGCGATGGAAATTGTCAATTGCTTTTCTTGGATTCAGGATACAATTAATTTTACAATGATTGAGCTGGTTGGTGTTCAAAAAGTCGAAGGGCAAGATATCCTGGTCGATGTGCCCGGTTTTAGGGTTGCAGCCGGTCAGAGCGTGGGTTTAATTGGCGCGCCTGGCAGTGGCGTGGAGACCCTGCTGGAACTGCTGATCGGGCGTCTCCCGCCCACTTTGGGTGAGGTGCGGGTTTCTGGCCTGGATCCGTTTAAGCAGCGGGCTGATTTTGCTCAAAGCGTCGGGGTCCTGTTTGCCGAAGATGGCCTGTATCAATCGTTTTCAGCTGAAGAAAACCTGGCCTTCCACTGCCGCCTGCGCGGGCTGCCGCTCAGCCGCGCCCGGCAGGTGTTGAGCCTGGTGGGGCTCGGCGATCAGCCGAAGGTGCGCGCCAGCAAGCTTACCCCAGGCGGTCAGCGGCGCCTGGCGTTTGGGCGCTCCTTCTTGCATAGCCCGGCCAGCCTGCTCTTGTTCGAGCCTTTTCTGCGCTGTGATGAACCTTCCATGGAGATCATCGAGGTTTGTCTGCGCCAGTTAGTGGCCGGAGGAACTGCGGCGCTGCTCTTTTCAAGCGAAAGCGCCCGCCTGGAAAATGTTTGCGATAGCCTGTACCGGGTCCAGCAGGGCCGCCTGGTTGAAATTGATAAACCTAGCAGCGGTGAGACCGCCAGCCGGCCGTTTCGAATCCCGGTCAAGCTGGAGGGGAAAGTGTTGCTGGTCAACCCGCATGATATCTGGTACGCCGAAGCTGACGGTGATAGCGCCTGCCTGTACACCGCCGAAGGCCGCCTGCCCACCCAATATGCCCTGGGTGAGCTGGAGACCCGCCTGGCGCGCAGCGGCTTCTTCCGAGCCCACCGCGCTTACCTGGTCAACCTGCAGCATGTCAAGGAAGTCATCCCATTTACCCGCAGCAGTTTCAACCTGCGCCTGGATGACCCGGCTGGCACACTGATACCCTTGAGCAAAGTTGCCGCGGCGGAGCTGCGCAACCAGTTGGATTACTGAGCCTGGCTTTCCGTTTCTACTAAGAAAATCATCATTCCAAGACGCCATTCACGTTCTGGATTGCACCATTCACCGCCGATCCTGCCCTTTCGGCGCTTTTTTATTGCACCGGCCGGAAAGTACCTATATACTGTAAATGAAATTTGTTCAGCGGTATAGGAGGTTGGTT
>CAZAGA010000458.1:0-2781 GCA_964484335.1 uncultured Anaerolineaceae bacterium | reverse complement strand
GCCTGGTAGAGCGGCAGCCTGGTGTTTGAAATGAAGCCCAGCAGAGCCAGGTTTTCCAGCCCGGCGGCGCGGCACTCGGCTGCCAGGCGTTCCACCTGGCCAGGCTCACCGCCAGCAATCAGAAAGTTTACCTTTGGCAGGCGTTTGGCTAGCTCCAGGATGACGTTCGCTCCTCGCCCGGAATACAGATGACCGGTATAACCGGCTGTAAATTGCTCAGGCCGAGCCAGCCCGAGCGCCTGGCGGGCTGCCAATGGCCTGGGTAAGTCCTGGTAGCGCGCCAGGTCGACGCCATCCGGTGCAATGATCGTGAACGGCCTGGCCGGGTCAGAATTTTCGGGCTCGGGCAGGCTGAACCTAGCGCGCAGATCATCCACCAGGGCACGTGTGATGACAACCAGACGGTAAGCGCCTCGCCCGTTCACAAACGAGCGAAAAAGTAAGTTGCCGACCTTGCCCTGCGGCAGGTCATGCACTTCCAGAACAGTCGGCATGCCAGCCTGGCTGGCGATCGCTCCAGCCTGCGGTAAGCGGGTGTACAGCAGGTCGGCCTTCCACTGCCGTGCGATTCGCACAGCACGCCAGCCGAAGTCATACCGGCGCAGACGATCCTGGGCTGAGAGCCACATGATCTCAAATCTTGCTGCCGGGTCTAACCCATAGTGCTCGGCCAGGGTCTCCCATTCAGACCCGTTCGGGTTTGCTTTTGGCGCGGTCATTTTAGCGGCTGGTTGAGCAATTAACCGCACGATATGGCCGGTTTCCACCAACGCTTGCGACATCTTCATCACCTGGAAGGTGTTTGCCCGCCGAGAGGGGATGGTCGTTGGGGCGATAACGGCAATTTTCATATGCCCGGATCGATCGAGCTGGGGAGAACCGTTTGGGCTGCGCTGGCTTCTTGCTTGGCCAGGGTTTGGTAGGTTTTCAAGGCAGCTAAACTGGTGCTGATGACATAGTAGCCAGCGAATAAGGCCGCGCTGGCCAGGTAGCCCAGCCGGGGCACCAGGATTAAGATTCCGGCCAACTTTAGGATCGCCAAAACCAGGTTGACCTTGGTCGGAAAGCTGGGCAGGCCAAGCGCTAATAACGCCACCCGGTTCCAATAAAAAGAGTTTGCTACCAAAAAACCGCCTAGCAAGATTAACAGGGCTGGAAAGGCGGGCAGGAATCCGGGGTCGTCATATAACAGCAAGATGATTTGTTTGCCACACAAGGCCAGGACGATGCCAGCCAGCAAAGTAAAGCTGCCGGCCAGCAGGGTTCCCTGGCGTAAGACCAGGCGCATATTTTTCCAATTACCACGCGTCGCCTCCCGGCTGAGCTCGGGATAAGTAGCCTGTGGCAATGGGCTGATTGGCATTTGGACCAGGTTGATAATTGCCAGGGCGGTCTTGTAATAGCCTGCCTCGAGCGAGCCGCGAAACAACGAGACCCAGAGCAACTCACTATCTTTGTTAATCAGGTTCAGTGAGGCGCTAATATTGGTGCTGATCGCAAAATGCGTGAGCTCACGCCACTCGGGGCGCAGGATTCCAAGTGGTGTCCGCCACCAGCCCCGCCCCCAGCGCCGGCCAGCTTCGTTGAGCGCGGCAACTGTTAACATCGAAGCGCCTAAGGTCTTTCCGGCTAAATAAGCCAGGACAATTTGTTGCATTCCCCCGTTCGCCAGGTAGGCCCAGAAGATTAATCCTAAGGTAACCAGGCTTTGAAGGATGTTCAGGCTGGCAATTCGCCGGTAACGATTGAATACCTGGAGGGTCCCGGTTGAGCTTTCGGCAATCAGGTTGGCCAGGACAATCAACCCGTACAGGGCGAACAGCCAGGCCAAGCTGGCATCCTTGGCTAAGTAGCTGGCTGCCAGCGGAGAGAGCAGTCCGATGATCGCAAAAGCCGCCAGGGAAGCGAGCATCTCTGCCAGTGCAGCTGCTTTGAAAATGGCAGCCGAGCGTTGTGGGTCGCCGGTTTCTTGATAGCGACCGACATACTTGATGACAAACTCGCTCATCCGGAAAGAGACGAATTTGTTCACCACACTGGTAAACATGATGATCGTTCCCAGCAAACCAAAGCCTGCCACGCCCAACAAGCGACCGACCAGGATGCTTTGCAGCATGCTGATTGCCGCGCCGAAACCGGTCGCGCTGAACAGGTAGCCGGAATTTTTATAAATCCGGCGCATCAGAGGGCTTTCGAGCAGCCTGTTCAGAAGTGGGATTCGGTGCAGGCCGGTTGGCCCGTTGCCAGGGTTGCGCATAGATTAGTCGATTGCGAGCTGGCTGGCCCAGGATCGTTCAACCTGGTACCAGGCTACCAGGTTGGCCACCCCCTGCTCCAGGTTTACCCTGGGCTCCCAGCCTAGCAAGCGCCGCGCTTTACGCACATCCGCCCAATTGGCGGCCATTTCAGTTGGATTAACCGGTAGATGAACAACCTGAGCTGTCCGGCCGATAAGCGCTTCCAGGTTGCGGATTAACTGGTTCATTGTGATGGTCTCGTGCCCGCCCAGGTTAATAATCTCGTAGCCCAGCGGTTTCAGACCCAGGATGGTGCCCCGGGCGATATCGTCGACATAGGTGAAGCCGCGCGTCTGTTCGCCATCCCCGTTCAACTGAACCGGTAAGCCTTCGCTGATCCAGTGAGTAAATCGAAACATACTCATATCTGGTCGCCCGGCTGGTCCATACACCGTGAAGTAACGAAAAACAGTTACATCCACTCCATACAAGTGATGGTAAACGTGGCACAGGGTCTCTGCGCTCTTTTTGCTGGCGGCGTAGA
>CAZAGA010000457.1:0-2783 GCA_964484335.1 uncultured Anaerolineaceae bacterium | reverse complement strand
GCAGTTGCAGGGTCGCATCCTGGCCTCGCTTGACCCGCAGCCACTTTCCCGGCCCCGTGAAGGCCATCACTGTGGAAGCGACAAGCACCAATACCAGGGCGAGCAAAATTAATCTCTTGCCTTTACTCATTGCTGTTCTCCTTTCAAACTTCCATATTTTTGATTGGCATCAAACCCTGGCGATTTCGATCCGCACCGCCTGGCACAGCTCGCACTCGTTCCGTTCGCACAACATAGCCAAAGGATCCGAGGCGAGCCAGGCCCGCGCAATGCTGACCAGCTCCGCCAAAGGAATTGCCTGGATGACGGTCTCGCCAGCCATTACCTGGCGAGTGATTCGCCGCACTTGCGGCGCAATTGCATTGAAGCCCTGCTTGCAGCCTGGCATCGCAGGACACTCAACCACACCATAAGGAGTAAGCGACCAACGGGTAAACTGCTTCCGGCCGGCCAGTTGCTCTGCCAGGTGCAGCCCGCTGTTCGCCCGATGATCGACGCCCAGCAGCAGCACCCAACCGTTCACATCCATTAAGGACTGCCATGGTCCCAACGGATCGGCCAGGCTTTGCGCAGCCAGGTATCTCTCTCCATTAATCCCTGCCACTGAAAGAATCGGGTGCCTTGACCGTAGGGCTTGAGGCAGGCGGCGCAGGCTTTCCGCCAGGGCGCCCATGGCGCGGTCGGCCGGCATATCCGGCCGGAAGAATTCGGCGCTGGCATTACTCACTCGCCCACTGCCATAGCGCAGGCCATTATTTTCAGGCCCAACCTCCGGGATCAGCATCGTACGCGTGGTAAAAACTGGCATCAAAACCGTATCAAACGAAGCCAATAGCGCCCCCAGCAAGCTATCCACCCCGCCGTTTACCGGCCCAAAAGCCGCCAGCGAGGCATGCGCCATCACCGGGGTGTTGCGCTCGAGGCCAAAGGCCTGGAAAGAGGTGACCAGTTCGCGATACGAGATCATTTTCCTCCCCAGACAGGCTTACGCTTCTCGACAAAAGCTGCCATGCCTTCCTTCTGGTCCTGGGTTGCAAATAAGAAATAAAAAGACCGCCGCTCGCTGGCCAATCCTTCCGAAAGCGGCTGTTCATCCGCTTTTAGGATCGCCTCTTTTGCCAGACGCACCGCCAGCGGCGCCCGTCCGGCGATCTCCCCTGCCAACTGCAGCGCCTCGTCCAGGCAGCGCTCTACCGGCACAACCCGGTTCACCAGGCCATGCTGCAGCGCCTCCGCCGCACTCAAGCTGCGATTGTTCAAGATCATTTCCATCGCCAGCGCTTTACCCACCGCCCGGGTCAGCCGCTGCGTCCCCCCCGCCCCAGGAATCACCCCCAGCGTGATCTCTGGCTGCCCAAAACGGGCTGTCTCGCTAGCCACGATCATATCACAGGCCATCGCCAGCTCGCAGCCGCCGCCCAGGCAAAAGCCTGAGACCGCCGCAATCACCGGCTTGTGGATCTGTTGCAGACGGTCAAACAGGGCTATCTGGTCTCGCAGCAGCATATCGACCGCTGAAGCCTCAGCCATCTCCTTGATATCCGCCCCGGCTGCAAAGGCGCGCTCATTCCCGGTTACCACCATCGCCCCAATCGCTTCTTGGGCGTTAAAATCGGCCAACGCCTGGGTCAATTCTTCTAGCAAAGCCTTGTTCAGCGCATTCAATGCCTGAGGCCGGTTGAGCCGTACCAGACCAACCCGCTCATGCACTTCGGTCAGGATCGTAGAGTATTCCAGCACGCCAACCTCCCTCAACAGCCCGCCACCTCGTGCCTGGCGCACGAATCATTAAACTTTCTCATTTTTATTATACGACAACTATAGGGGGATTTGCAACTCATTTTGCTTTTCACGGCTTTTACTCACGATAACTGCCTGGATAGCCCGGTGGATTATCCTCCTCGATGCAGATTCGATGCCAACTTTACTCAAAATTATAACCTCTTCAGCCCACCATCCAGACGAATCGCCCGTCCAGACAGGTGAGCGGCAGCCGGGCTGCACAAGTACAGCGCCAACTCAGCGACCTCCTCCGGCCTGCCGGGGCGCCCGAGCGGAACATCTGCGCTGGTCACACTCATCCCGGCCCCCTCCCCGGCGCTGCCCTCTGTCTCAATCCAACCCGGGCAGATCGCGTGGACGCGAATTTGACTCTCGGCCAGCTCGCCGGCCGCCGCCTGCGTCAGCCCAATCAGTCCCACCTTGCTGGCCAAAAAAGCCGCACTTTCCTTCCAGCCCTGGGCCCGCTCCAGGTCGGCGGCAATGTTCACAATCACCCCGCCCCCCTGCTTACCCATCACCCGACCGACCGCCTGGATCAGGAAAAACGGCCCCAGCAAGTTGACGTCCAGGGTGCGCCGCACATCCCATTCATCCATCTCCAGCAGCGGGACAATCGGGTGCACCCCGGCGTTATTAATCAGGATATCGATCCGCCCCCAGTCGCTCAAGATCTCGGAAACCATCTCTTCAACCGGCATTTGACGGGCGATGTCAAACACATAGCTCTGGGCCAGCGCACTCAATGCCCGTACCTGGAAAATCGTCTCATCCAGGTTGATCGGGGTCAGGTCGTTCAAGGCCAGACTCGCACCCTGCTGAGCAAATGCCAGGGCAATTGCGCGGCCAATTCCTCGCCCCGCCCCGCTGATTAGGACCACTTTTCCAGCCAGTCCTTCCATCCTCGCCTGCCTTTCCAACCCGCCTCAGCGGCAGATTGTTATTCCGTCGCTCGCCTGCTGGGCGTTCAACGCCAGCCCAAAGTAAGGCGAAGGATCCAGGGT
>CAZAGA010000456.1:0-2785 GCA_964484335.1 uncultured Anaerolineaceae bacterium | reverse complement strand
GAAGCAGCCAAGCTACATTACATGTTCGGCGGTCAGTTTGTCCTGCCGATGGTGATTCGCGCTGTGGGCGGCGGTGGCCGCCAATTGGGCGCCACTCACTCCCAGACCCCGGATGCGATTTTTGCTCATTTCCCCGGATTGATTGTGGTTGCCCCTGGGACGCCGGCGGACGCCAAAGGTCTCCTCAAGGCCGCCATCCGCTCCAACGACCCGGTCTTGTTCATCGAGCACGCCACCCTTTACCAGGTGCGTGGCGAAGTCCCGGATGGCGATTACGTCACCCCGATTGGTAAGTCGATTGTCCAGCGCCCCGGCCGGGATGTGACGATCGTGACCTATAGCAAGATGCTCGAGATTTCCACCAAGGCGGCTGATCAACTTGCTAAGGAAGGCATCGAAGCAGAAATCGTCGACCTGCGCTCCCTGCGGCCGCTGGATATGGATCCAGTAATCGAATCCTTCAAGAAGACCAACCGGGCAGTGATCGTCGAGGAAGGCTGGCGATCGTATGGCGTGGGCTCCGAAATTGCCGCCCGCATCTACGAACAGGCCTTTGATTACGTCGATGCCCCGGTGCGGCGGGTGGCTCAAAAGGAAGTCCCGCTGCCATATAACCGGGCGCTCGAGCAGAGTGCTTTACCGCAGGTGGAGGACGTGATCCAGGCGGTGAAGGAGGTGCTGTAATGGCTGAAACAGTAACCATGCCCAAGCTGGGCTTTGATATGGCCGAGGGCACCCTGGTGCGCTGGGTGATCCAGGAAGGCGAGCACGTTGCCAAGGGTAAAGTCCTGGCTGAAATTGAAACCGACAAGGCTACCGTGGAAGTTGAGTCTAATTTCGATGGCATCCTGGCCCGCCATCTGGTGGCGGCCGGGGATGTGGTGCCGGTGAATACCCCGATCGCGATTGTCACCGCCCCGGGAGAGGCTCTGCCCGAAGCGGGCGCGCCGAAGGCCCAGGCTGCTCCAGCCCCTAAAGCCGAGCTTCCATCTGCCAGCGCGGCGGCGACGCTTGAAACGGCTGTCCCCGAGACCGGACTGCCGGGCGGAGTCAAGGCTTCGCCGCTGGCCCGACGGATGGCGCGTGATTTGAAAATCGATCTGGCCGCGCTTAAAGGCAGCGGCCCAGGCGGGCGGATTGTCCGCCAGGATATCGACCAGTACCTGGCTGCCCCGCCAGCACCGGTAAGTGTTCCGGCAGGCGCACCTGCCGCAGCCACATCCCAGCCAGCCCCGGCTCCCGCTGCTCCCAAAGCCCTCTCGCTTCCACCACTGGCGCCCCTTTTTACCCAGCCGGCCCCAGCGGATGAAGTGATTCCTCTCAACCGCCTGCGTGCGGCAATCGGACGGCGGATGGTCGAAGCTAAGCAGCAGGTACCTCACTTTTATGTCACACACGAATACGATATGGCGACGGTGATGGAGCTGCGCAAACAGCTTAATGCGCTATTGCCCGAAAACGAAAAACTTTCGGTCAACGATTTTATTATCAAGGCGACTGCCTTGACCTTGCGTCAGTTCCCCAACCTCAACGCCTCTTTGAAGGGCGAAGAAATTGTCCGCCATGGCCAAGTCAATATTGGCGTGGCGGTCGCAGTGGAAGGCGGCCTGCTGACCGTAGTCAACCGCGATACCGATCGCAAATCACTACGCCAGGTGGCCCTGGAAGTTCGCAGCCTGGTGGCGCGAGCGCGCGAGATGAAAGTCCGTCCGGATGACATTGAAGGCTCGACTTTTTCGATCAGCAACCTGGGGATGTTCGATGTCGAGCACTTCATCGCCATCATCAACCCGCCCGAGGCGGCCATCCTGGCGGTTGGCTCGGTGCGTGAGGTTCCGGTGGTGAAGAATAGCGCCGTCGCGGTTGGTCTGCACATGAAGGCGACCATCTCCGTCGATCACCGCGTCAGCGATGGCGTTGAAGCGGCCCAGTTCATGCAGGCCCTGGCGCTCTACCTGGAAGACCCGCTGCGCTTGATGCTCTAAGACGGTGGGAACTAAAGACCGGGCTGCTTCGTAGCCACGATAGGAGGGTCAATCCAGCGATCCAAGCGCTGAATTGACCCTCCAGGCTGGAGAGGTCGGCCCATCAGGAGCAGGTTATGCCGACATTTACATACGACATACGCTATTTGCAAGCAGGCACGGAAGTCCTTGAAAATTTCCTTCTCTCGTCAGAAATCTACTGGCCGATCGGCGCATCCGCACCGGCGGGCGAAGCGCCCTATCCCCAACTGACCCTGGGCGGTCTGGCGCTCTCCGCGGCCCGCGCGGCAGCCAAAGCCGGGACAGCCGTTGAACGATCTGAACTGGCTGGTGTGACGAACAAAATCGAGGCTGCTCGCCGAAAATGGCGGGTGGCCTGGGGGAAGAAAGCCAGCCAGGAAGTCCGTGGCCGGTTAACCCAGTGGCGTAACTTCCTGGAAGACTACCGAGAGAACCCAGGCGCGAACTACGATCGTTATCCTTATGAAGTCTTCCGCCGGGTCGTCATCCAGCTCCTCGAGACGGATGCAGAAGGGCTTTCGGAGGCGGAACGGGAGATGATCCAGGGCTTAGATGTGATTCTGCGCGCCAACCTGAAAAATGGCGCCTTCGTCTGGGAACCCGATCTGCAGCCTGCTTTTCCAATATCAATCTACTGGTACTGTTATGGCTGGCTTCCGAAGGATTAACCTGGCGGCAGCGCCGCCAGGCGCCTCGCCGGTACAGCGCAAAAACTTCATTAACGTTCAAATCGATGCGATTGGGATTGGGCTGGCAAACGCTGCCAGCCCATTCTTGCC
>CAZAGA010000455.1:0-2793 GCA_964484335.1 uncultured Anaerolineaceae bacterium | reverse complement strand
TCCGCGCTTTGGAGGTATGGATTTATGTGTTCCTGGGGGTGGTGGGACTGTATTTTATCCGTAAATTTATCCTGGCCTGGCAAGAGCTGCGGGGAGCTGGTTTTGGACTTGAGCGCGATAATGCACAGGGGCGATTGAATCAATCCGCGATTGTGCTGGTGTTGCTGATTATCCTGGCGGTGGTGGAATTCATCCTGGTTACGTTTGTTGCGCCCAGCCTGCCCAGTGCGAACAACCTGCCTACGCCGACAATGAGCTTGCTCATGACGGTCACCCCGACCAGCGGGCCGGAGCAGACGCAAACGCCAGGGAGCGCTATCCCGACGGCTGTCCTGGGTGGGGCTCCACCTGCCCAACCAAGCGGTTGCCTGGCCGGGCAGATCGAAATCACGGATCCACAGACCGGACAGGAAGTGTCCGGAGTGGTCGAGGTGCTGGGTAGCGCGGCGATCGAAAATTTCGGCTTTTATAAGATTGAGATGAAGCTGCCCGATGACCCGACCTGGCTGACGATGCAAGCCGGCAATGTGGCGATTCAAGCCGGTAAGCTGGGCGATTGGGATACACGGCGGTTGAGTCCGGGCGAGTACCAGCTTGGGCTAGTTGTGGTGGATAACCAGGCTCGGCTTGCACCGCCGTGCGTGGTTCAGGTGCGCGTGGTGCGCTCGCCTGAGTCGCCTGTAAGCCCGTGAAAGGGATGCTTTGACATGCCAAAAATCGAAATTCGTCCTGCCATCGAAAGCGATATCCCGGCCCTGGCGGTCCTGGATCATAATACTGTCAGCGACTATGTCTGGCAGATGGAAATCCAGCACACCGAGACAGGCCTGGGTGAAGCCAGCCAAATCCAAGTTGGCTTTCGAGAGATACGCCTGCCGCGCTCGGTACGGGTGGAATATGCCCGCGATCCGGAGCAGCTGGCTGCGGATTGGCAGCGGCGCGATGGCTTACTGACAGCGCTGTATGAAGGTGAGCCGGTTGGTTATACCGGACTGAAGCTAGGGGTGGCCCCACTGACTGCCTGGGTGACTGACCTGGTGGTCAAGCGACGGCTGCGCCGGCAAGGAATTGGCAGCGCACTGCTGCTTTCAGCCCAGGAATGGGGACTGCAGCATGGCTGCCGTAACCTGGTATGTGAAATGCAGTCAAAAAACTACCCGGCGATCAAGCTGGTGGAGAAGCTGGGGCTGGACTTTTGCGGCTATAACGATCGCTATTATGCCAACCACGATATTGCTTTGTTCTTTGCGATTTCTTTGCGGTGATTACCAGGCGTGTGTTTTTGAAGGCCTGAGATTTGTGGATAAAGAAGGATGTACGATTTATTGGTAAGTGGTCTACAAACTTTTAATGAGTTTCTGACAGCCGGGATCGCAATCACTGCGTTTTCTCTGTTGCTTTACGCGCTTTCATTTAACTTGCGCGATCGCGTCGCCCGCTCGTTCGCTTTAATTACGGTGTGTGTGGTGATTGTCTATGTGGGGGATGCAATGGTGAGCGTGGCGAATACGCCGTTTCAAGATCGCTTTTGGCTGCTGGTGCAATGGCCTGGGATTATCTTCCTGCCACCGGCATATTTGCATTTTTCCGATGCGGTGCTGGCAACGACCGGGCGGCCTTCGCGTGGCCGGCGGCGGGTTGCGGTGCGGTTGGTCTACCTGCTCTCATTGGGCTTTTTAACGGCATTGTTGTTGGGCTGGATGGTTGGGCCGCTGGAGATAACGCCGAGCCCGCATTTGCAGCGGACCTGGATCGTTGATGTTTTTACTGTTTTTTATGCGGCCATTATGGTGATTGCCTGGATCAATCTGCTGCGTACCTACCAGCGCAGTGCGACCAGCGCCAGCCGACGGCGAATGACCTACCTGATCTTGGGCAGCCTGGCGCCGGCGTTAGGCTCTTTCCCGTACCTGGTTTTTGGCTCTGCATTTGCGGCGGATCACCCTCTGATCTTCTGGTTGGCGGCGGATTTAAGCAACATCCTGGTTTCGGTCTTCCTGGTGTTGATGGCTTATGCAGTGGCGTTTTTTGGCGTTCCCTGGCCGGACCGGGTGGTGAAGCGACGGCTGTTCAAGTGGCTGATGCGCGGGCCAATCACCGCTTCGACCACTTTGATGATCACCACCCTGGTGCGGCGGAGCGGGGTGATTATGGGGATCGACTTTACGGCCCTCGCGCCGGTGGCGATGGTGGCTTCGGTGCTTATTTTTGAGCATTTGATCACCTTGCTGTCCCCAATTTGGGAACGCTGGCTGTTCTATGGCCGGGACCGGGCGGATGTCGAACTGCTCCAGACGATGGAAGAGCGCTTGCTGACTTCGGGCGACCTGCGCCAGTTTCTAGAGAGCGTGCTGGTGGCAGTCTGCGACCGGCTGCAAACCAACCAGGCCTTTATTGCCGCTATGGGCTCCCAGGGGGTAGACCTACTGGTGACAGTGGGCGGGGATAGCTCACTGGACCGGGACGAGCTTTCGGTGGACTTATTGGAAATGGCCAGCCAAAATGGGCTGGGTGGGCTGTTCACCTGGGGCGATTACTGGCTGGTATCGCTGGATGATCCTGAGCAAAATAATCATAATGGCTTGTTGGGCCTGCTGGGCGTCACCCGCCAGGCAGAGCACGAACTGGATGCCGAGCAAGCCGAGGCGCTGGCAATCCTCTCCAGCCGGGCAGCGCTGGCGCTGCGGGATCGAAAGCGCCAGCAGCAAGTATTCAGCAGCCTGGAGGCGCTAACTCCGCAGGTGGAGATGATCCAGCGCCTGCGGGCGGCTTCCCGGTATGAAGGCAGCGAAA
>CAZAGA010000454.1:0-2808 GCA_964484335.1 uncultured Anaerolineaceae bacterium | reverse complement strand
CAGCCCTTTCCCCCACGCCGGAAGCCAGTCCAACCACCGCCTCGACCGCCCAGTCGCAAGCTGCCCCGGTCCAGCCGGAATGCACCGACCTGGCGGCCTTCTATGGCGATGTCAGCATCCCAGATGGGACCTTCTTCCGGGCCGGCGAGCGCTTCACCAAGACCTGGCGCTTTCGCAATAACGGGGACTGCACCTGGACGCCAGCTTATTCGATCGTCTTCGCCAGCGGCGAGATGATGAACGCCCCGCTTTCCAACCCTTTCCCGGCGACGGTCGCCCCAGGCGAGCTGGTTGATCTTTCAATCGAGATGGAAGCGCCCAGGCGTGGCGGTGCGCATACCGGGAGCTGGGAATTTGCCAACTCGAGCGGGCAGCGCTTCGGCGCCGGGGTGGCCGGCGGGATCCCATTTTGGGTTACCATCTCAGTTAGTTTCATCGACCAGCAAGGCCAGGCGCTACCCAGCGGCCCGGTGGCGGGTCACTCTGGCCAGGTGGACGTACCCAGCGGCTGCCCGGCGGTCTCCGACCCCAACCAGGCGGCCCAGGTGATTTCGCTGGTCAACCAGGCCCGCCAGGAGAACGGCCTGCCGCCGCTTTCCACCAACCCCGCTTTGACGGCGGCGGCGCTGGTACACAGCCTGGATATGGACTGTAATAATTTCCTTAATCACACCGGCTCGGATGGCTCGACCTGGTACGACCGGGTGCGCGCCGAGGGCTATGCCTATAACAAGGCGCTTGAAAACATCTATGCCGGCGATCCCGGCTACGGCGGCGACCCGGCTTCGGTGGTCGCCTGGTGGCTGAACAGCGCCATCCACCGCGCTGCGATGCTCAGCCCTGAGGTCAGCGAGATCGGCGTTGGGGTCTCGACCGGCGGGAATGGCCAGTACGGTGCGTATTTCACGGCGGTCTTTGCCCGCCCCTGACCGAAAGATGCGATGAAAAAATCCCTCTTGATCATGCTCGTCCTGGTTTCGATCAGCCTGGCTGCTGGGCGAGCGACCGCCAGGCTGGAGCCGATCGCGCAAAGCGCGCCGCCAGTCGCCTCACCGGGTGCAGACCTGCTGTTGTACGCCGGCCGCTTGTTCCGCACTCCGGATGCCGGCCTGAGCTGGCTGGAGTTGACCCCATCGGGACAGGCGCTGCTGGCGATCCAGGAGCTGGACGGGGGTGTTCTGCTCGGCCTGGCGGCTACCGAACGACCTGGCAGCCCAGGCCTGTTCGACCTGGCGCTGGCGACCAGCCTGGATGGCGGTTTGAGATGGAGCTTCCAACCCTTGCCTGCGGCCTCCCAGCCCTGGCAGGCCGAATTCAGCCAGCCGGCTGCGGTCCAGCTTTCTTTCGCCGACCCCCAACTCGGTTCGATCTTTCTGCAGCGCCCGAGCAGCAGCAACTTCACCATCGGGACGCGCCTGGAGACCGGCGATGGCGGGGCGAGCTGGAGGTTGAGCGAAGTGGCAGAAGGCGGCGAGCTGGAGCCGCTTAGCGCCTCCGCACTGCCTGGTGAAACCTACCAGCCGGCCTGGCGGGTGGTCTCCGGGGGTTCGTGCGCCGAGAAAGCCGGCTGCCAACCACAGCTTGAGTTGCAGCGCTCACTGGACGGCGGATTGAGCTGGCAAGCCCAGCCCTTCCCAGCCGGATTGCCCCTGGAGGATTTCGCTCAGCCGGTTTCGCCCGAGCCGGAAGCGCTCGACCTGGCAGTGGTTGGGCACGGCTTTGACAAGTGCGAGATCCCCAGCCTGGCCTCGCTGCAGGAATGGTGGACGGAGAGTCCCTATTCAGCGGTCAACCTGTACATCGGCGGAGCGATGCGCGCCTGCAGTAACGCTGCTCTGAGCGCCAGTTACCTCTCCAGCCTGGACGCCCAGGGATGGACGCTGATCCCGACCTGGGTCGGCCCGCAGGCGGCTTGCTCGAGCTACAAGACGAAAATCCCCTATGATACCCAGGCCGCTTTCAACCTGGGGATCACCGAGGCCGACGCTGCCGCCAATGTTGCCGCTAACCTGAAGTTGTGGGGGCAGGTGCTGTACTATGACCTGGAGGCTTTCGATACTGCTAACGCGCCCTGCCTGGCTTCGGCCAGGGCCTTCATCGATGGCTGGTCGTTCCAACTGCACGCCCGCGGCTACACCGCCGGGGTGTATGGCTCACCGTGCACCTCCGGGCTGCCGGATTACTGGGCTCTGGAGAACCGCCCGGAGGCGATCTGGATCGCCCACTGGATTTATCCCGCCTATAATCCCAGCGCCACGGTCTGGTCGACGGCTTGCGGGCTGTCGAACAGCACCTGGTCCAATCACCAGCGCCTGCGCCAGTACGCCGGTGGGCACAACGAGACCTGGGGCAGCGTGACGCTGAATATCGACAGCAACGTGATGGATGGGATCGTTGCCACCGCTTATGGCCAGCCGGATGCGATCTGCCCGCGGCCGGCTGGGGTCGCCCCGTCGGGTGTCATCCTGTATTCGGGGGCCGATTACGACTGCCACGGCCGCCAGGCCGAGTACGGCTATTATTGGCGCAACGCCGCCGGGCTGTACAACCTGGATGGCTTTTTCGAGAACCGGGCTTCGTCGATCTATCTCCCGGCTGGGGTCTCGGTGCGGCTGTATGAAAACCTGAACAGGGGCGGCGGCTCGCTCTGCCTGGAGGCTTCCGAGCCGCTCTTCGGCGGTAAGAGCTTCGATAACGGCCAGGGGCTGGACAACCAGGTCTCGTCGTTCGAGATCTTCACTGGCCCGGCCTGTGGCGACGTCGCTCCGGATGCCTCAACTGCCCAAGATATCACCCCGCCGGTGGTGA
>CAZAGA010000453.1:2288-2815 GCA_964484335.1 uncultured Anaerolineaceae bacterium | reverse complement strand
CATGGTAGAATGATTAAAAAGTCCGATTTGGACAATGGAGGTCGAGTTTTATGGAACAACAAATAGCAACATTTACCGTTAAGAAGGGCCTGGCGCAGATGCTGAAGGGTGGGGTGATCATGGATGTGGTGACGCCAGAGCATGCCCGGATTGCGGAAGAAGCCGGGGCGGTGGCGGTGATGGCTTTGGAGCGCGTGCCGGCGGATATTCGCGCCGATGGCGGAGTGGCCCGGATGAGCGATCCGGAATTGATCTTGCAGATTATGGATGCCGTTTCGATCCCGGTGATGGCAAAATGCCGCATCGGTCACTTTGTGGAAGCCCAGATCCTGGAAGCGATCGGGGTCGATTATATCGACGAGTCGGAAGTATTAACCCCAGCGGATGAGGCGCACCATATCTGGAAGCATGATTTTAAAGTCCCGTTCGTATGTGGCTGCCGCAACCTGGGCGAGGCGCTGCGCCGGATTGGCGAGGGGGCGGCGATGATCCGAACCAAGGGCGAGGCCGGGACTGGCGACGTGGTC
>CAZAGA010000453.1:0-2278 GCA_964484335.1 uncultured Anaerolineaceae bacterium | reverse complement strand
AGCAGTGCGACATGCCCGCTCGGTGCTGGGTGAGATTCGGCGGTTGCAGAACATGCCAGTCGAAGAGGTAATGGCGCTGGCGAAGGACCTGGGAGCGCCGTTTGAGGTTTTGATGGAATCACGCAGCCTGGGACGCCTGCCGGTGGTAAACTTCGCGGCCGGCGGGGTGGCGACTCCGGCGGACGCGGCATTGATGATGCAGCTTGGCGTGGACGGCGTGTTCGTTGGTTCCGGCATCTTCAAATCGGGAGATCCGGCCAAGCGGGCGGCGGCGATTGTCAAGGCTGTGACCCATTATAACGATCCATACATCCTGGCCGAAGTGAGCCGCAACCTGGGCGAACCGATGGTTGGGCGTCAGATTTCCTCGATTCCGGATGCTGAGCTGATTGCCGGGCGAGGTTGGTAAACCGGAGTGTCGAGACAGGGAATCTCGGGCCAGGGTAATTTTCATCCAGCCAGGCCCGGAGATTCCGACATAGATTTGTTATGACCAAAATCGGCGTGCTCGCCTTGCAGGGCGACTTTGCAGAACACATTGCCACATTAAGGAAAATCGATGCGCAGCCGGTTGAAGTCCGCCTGCCTACGCACCTGGAGGGCCTGGATGGATTAATCATCCCGGGCGGTGAATCGACGACGATCGGTAAGCTGGCTGCGGCGTATGACCTAATGGACGCGCTGCGGCGTTTTGGCCAGGAGCGGGCCTTATGGGGTACCTGCGCGGGGGCGATTTTCCTGTCAAAGGACGCCCGCCGCGACCAGCCTTTGTTGGGATTGATGGATATCACGGTTGAGCGAAATGCCTTTGGGCGCCAAGTAGCCAGCTTTGAGGTTGAACTGGATGTGCCGGTTTTGAAACAAGTCGATCCAAGTGGCCGGCCGTACCATGCGATCTTTATCCGAGCACCGTTGATTGACTCGGTTGGGGAAGGCACCCAGGTGCTGGCGAGTTTGCCGGATGGGCGGATTGTGGCCGCTCAACAGGGCCGCTTACTGGCGACTTCCTTTCATCCTGAGCTGACCGACGACGGCCGCTTTCACCGCTATTTTTTGGAACTGGCGCACAGCCGCTGAGCAAACCTGGTTGATAGGACCGGAAAGTGGATCTTCGACCAGGAGGGATTTGACGAAACCTGAGATGACTGTTCGTCCTTTTGATTGGCGTGACCTGGCCGCGCTGCACCACTATCGCAACCAAAGCGTGTATCTGGACAGCGTTCTGGTTTTAACGCGTGGCCCGTTGATGGTGCCGGGGGCGTTGTTTTCGTATCTTGCGCCGGGATTGGGCATTTTCACGGCGGTCAACCAGGATGGCAACGGGGAGCAGAATGTCTTTGGGCAGATCATCCACTTGTTAGGATCACCGTTTGCGCACCTGACCTTTGTCACCCCAGATGAGGCGTTCGATTCGGCCGGAATGCAGGAATTGCTGGAATATCTGATGGCGATCGCCGGGGAACGTGGCGCCTTCCGGTTGCTGGCGGAAGCCGATGACCAGGTCTCTACTTACGAGACTTTGCGCCGCTCCGGTTTTGCGGTCTATTCCCGGCAACGCATCTGGCAATTGACCCGGCCGGTGGGGGGCAGCCTGGAAAGAAAACATTCTTGGCGGCAAGCCACCCGCCAGGATGCGTTGGCGATCCGGTTGCTGTATAACAACCTGGTGCCGGGGTTGGTGCAGCAGATCGAGCCCTTTTCGGCCAACACCCGCCCAACGGGTATGCTTTACCATGAGAATAATGATTTACTGGCCTTTGTCGAAATCCGCTACGGCCACCGGGGAATCTGGGCTCAACCCTTCTTCCACCCAGACGCCCAGGAGGTGAGCGACCGATTTGTCGACCTGTTGCAGGCGCTGACCCGGCGCGGCTCCCGGCCGGTGTATATCTGTGTGCGTTCTTACCAATCCTGGCTGGAGCCGGCGATCGAGGAACTGGGGGCCGAGGCTGGCCCACGCCAGGCAGTGATGGTCAAGCACCTGGGCAACCTGCAGAAGGCTTATCGCCCCCTTGGGGCGCCGGCTTTGGAAAAGGGGCAGCCGGAGGTGACGGCCTCGATGGTGCATAGCGATCCGAAAAAACCATCTGCTTAGGGATGAGGAAAGTAAACGATCAGGGTATGGAAAAAAGAAAAATAACCGATGATTTGAATGCCTTACTGGATGTACTGCCGGCGCCGATCGCCCAGGCGGTGCGCGACTACAATGCCAGCGAGGACCTGCTGGAAGTGATCCTGGACCTGGGCCGCCTGCCGACGGCGCGCTACGTGGAGCGGG
>CAZAGA010000452.1:0-2826 GCA_964484335.1 uncultured Anaerolineaceae bacterium | reverse complement strand
CATTGGAATAGACATGCACATGCCCGCTGCGCAACTCGGCCACTTCCGCCAGGCCACTGCCTTCCAGCTCGAACTGGCCGGCAGAATCACTGTGGCCATGCCCGGTATGAATCAGGGTCACCCCGCCCAGGCCAACCACCTGGCCGCGCCCGGCCGAGATATCCAGGATCAGGGCGGTTTTCTCATCAATCCCCACCACAGTCAAATCCGGCGGCAGCAGCGCCATCAAGCGAGAAAAGCGCGCCTGGCCCATAAAACAACGGCTGGTATCCAGTTCTTCGCCACCGTCGGTATTGTTCCAGTGCGGGATGAATACCAGCGGCAGGCCATAGCTGCCAAAGAAATCCAGGCCAGGCTTCCAGTGCAACTCCTCGCCGACTTTATAGATTTCATACACTGGCAAGGCGAAAGTGCTCAGGGCAATCGTCGCCGCGCTGGCCAGCACCAGGGCCGCCCCCAGCCGGTGACGGGCCTGGAGCATCTGCCAGGCCAGGCTGTCGCGCAACTGGCGCACGGCGTAGGTTGGGCTGCCCGGGCCCATGAAAATTAAATCGGCTTCCAGCAGCGGCGCCACCACCTCGGGGGCATCCGGGCTGAAAGGCGTGCCGCGCGCCCGGGCTGCGATCACCCTCGTCTGCGGCTGGTAGTTTTGCAAGCGATGTTCAAGAAATTCGGCCACCCGCCCGATCACCCGGGCCGAATTCAACTCAAAGCCGGCTGGCGTTTCCAGCAAAGCCACGCGCGGCGGCTGCGGCAGGCTGCGCAGCGCCAGGTCAAAAACCTTGCGCCCACTCGGCGAAGTCTCTCCCGAGCCAAACAGCACCACCAAACCGGGCAGTGGGACCGCAGCCTGGTTCCCCAAAGTCGTCAATCCGGGCTGCCCTGGTAGCGATTCCGAATATTCGGCACCAGGTATTCGTTGAAGGAGCGCTCAACGTCATATTCCGGCGCCCAGCCCCAATCGCGGCGGGCATCGTGATCGTTCAACCCGGCCGGCCAGCTATCCACGATGCCATTACGCTTCAAATCAGGCTTGAAATCAATCTGCGCCCCAGGAAAGGCCTGGCAAACGCGCTCTTTAAACTCGGCCGCCGTCAGGCTGAAGCTGGTCACGTTATACACCCGGCGGGTCAGCCGCTCCGCCGGAGCCTCGGCCAACTTGAGCAGGGCGGTAACCGCATCCGGCATCGCCATGAAGGGAATGATCGAGTCCTCGCGCACGAAGCAGGCGTACGGCAGTCCCTGGGCGGCGGCGTGCAGCATCTCCGGTCCATAATCGCTGGTGCCCCCGCTGGGCACGGTGAAGGCGCTGATCAAGCCGGGGAAGCGTACACTGCGGAAATCGAGCATCACCGGCTTCTCGGCGGCGAGCTGGCGAAAATGCCGGCTATAGTAGGTGCCGAGCAGCTCACAATACAGCTTATTGCAGCCGTACATCGTCACCGGGTAATTCCATTCCCACTCCCGCACGTGCGGGAAGCGCGCCTTGGTCTCCAGGTCCGGCATGCCATACGCGGCGATCGAGCTAGGGAAGATGAACAGCACCGGGTCGCCGCGCCATTGGGATTGCTCGGAGGCCAGCTTGAGCAACCCCAGCGTGCCCTCGACATTCACCTTATGCGCCGCTTCGGGGGTGAATTCCGCCCGGGTGGAGAGCAGCGCCGCCAGGTGGTAGATAATGGTGATTTCATACTCGCTGACCAGCCGCGCCAGCAGGGCCTGGTCCAATAAATCTCCGCTGACCTGGGTCACCAGGCCGGCATTTTCGGGCGGCAGCGGCCGGATATCCAGTGTAATAATTTCGTGCGTGCCCCTGGCCGCCAGGCTTTTAATCAGCGCATCGCCAATCTCGCCTGCTGCCCCGGTGATCAAAATTCCTTTTTTGCGCATATCGTCTCCTTGGTGAATGCAATCGCGCCGGAAAATCATCCGGCCTGGTCTCAGTCGCGAACAACCACAGCGCCGCGTTCTGATTAATTTTACTTCAGCTTGAACAAACCGCTTAAAAACTATAGTAAACTTTAGGCATGAAACGCCTCTACTGGCCTGCTGGAGTGGGGCTGGTTGGCCTGGGTTTGCTGCTCCTGGCCGGCTGCCTGCCGCTTTCCACCCCGCCGCCCCTGCCGACGAACACACCCCTGCCGCCCACCGAGACCCCGACCGCAACCGTAGTCTGGTTCCCGCCCACCCCCACCATCACACCACTTGCGACTGCCACCCAGCCGATTACCCCGACTATGGACGCCCGCCCGGCTTACGGCGCGTTGATCCTGGAAGATAATTTCAGCAACGAAACCTCCTGGAGCACCGGCCGGATGGGCTCTGGCAACATCGCCTTCGGTCCAAATGAGCTCACCCTGGCCGTTAATCGCCCGGATGGCTACCTGTACAGCCTGCTGCAATCCGGCAGCCTGGCCAATTACTATCTGGAGATCACTGCCAGCCCGACAATCTGCCGGGGCAGCGATGAATATGGCCTGCTGCTGAGAGTCTCCCCCAACCTGGATTTCTACCGCTTTTCGCTCACCTGCGATGGGCAGACCCGCCTGGACCGCTTCTTCCAGGGCAAGGCTTCGTCGCCCCAGGCCTTGACCCCCAGTGGCGCCGCGCCACGTGGCGCGCCTAGCTCCTCCCGCCTGGCGGTCCAGGCAGACGGCAAAACGCTTCATTTCTACATTAATGGCGCTTACCAGTTCACGATTCGCGATGCCAGCCTGCCCAGCGGGGGGGTCGGCGTCTTTGTCCGTGCTGGCAGCTCTGATGCAGTAACGGTCAACTTCTCCGACCTGAAAATTTACCAGCTCAATTCGCCTTAACCTACTGCAG
>CAZAGA010000451.1:0-2828 GCA_964484335.1 uncultured Anaerolineaceae bacterium | reverse complement strand
CGACCAGCCAGGCCGGGGCAGGCAGGCCCAGCAGGCGCAGGAGCTGGTTCAGCGGGCCGTAGAGGGGATTGAGCAGCCACAACCAGAGCAGGGCGTAGGCGGTTTCGGGGACGATGGTCGGTAGGATCACCGCGGCCCGGTACCAGCCGATCCCCAGCCGCGGCCGGTGGAGCAGCAAGGCCAGGCTGAGGCTGGCGAGCAGGCGCAGCGGGGCCGCCAGGAAGACGAAACGCAGCGAATTGACCAGCGCCACCTGGAAGAGTGGCTCATTCAGCGCGGCCTGGAAATTTCCCAGTCCTCGCCAGGCCGGGCGGCTGAGCCCGTCGTATTGGTAGAACGACAATCCGAACGAAAGCAGCAAGGGCAGCCCGGTCAGGAACAGGATGCCCAACAGGTAAGGAAGCAGGGCCAGCCAGGACTGGCGGTGAAAGCTACTCGTTTTCAATGAGGAATGGTCCGGCCAGCCGGGTGGCTGCTTCAATTGCCTCCTCGACGCTGACCTGGCCGTAAAAGGCCCGGATCAACTCCTGGTCAGTAGCCTCTTCGGCGTCGATCCAGGTCGGCGTCGCTGGCAGGGCACGGATGTAGGGCAAGGGATCCAGGAAAGCGCCGCGGTTGTTGGCCGGCTTCTGGCCTGGGTCGAGGAAGGCAGTTGACTCGGCCACGGATTTCAGGGATGGCACCGTCCGCCCGGTGGCGGCAATAATCCGCTGCCCTTCCGGTGAATTGGCAAATTCGATGAAAGCCCAGGCCAGCTCTTTATTTTCGGCTTTAGCGGCCATGCAGTAGCCATCGGCATGGAGAACGCCAGCCTGGTGCTGGTCGCGCGGCAGCGGTGCGACATCCCAGTCAAAGGCGGTGATCTCGCGGTAGGTTGGGACGCCGCGCCGGCTGTTCAGGTACATCGCCAAGCGTCCGTTCAGAAAGCGGCTTTCGCTATCCTCGGCTGCCTCCTGTTCAAGGTCGGGGGTGATATGGTATTTGGTCTGGAGTTCGACGACCCAGTTGATGGCCTCAGCCGACAGCGGCCAGTCCAGGGCCAGGGCGGTCGGATTCAAGTCGCTGTTGGTGATTTCGCCGCCATGCTGCCAGATGAAAGGAGCAAAACGCGCCAGGGAAACCTCAAAACCCAGGCCATGCTGGTCAGCCCGGCCGTCTCCGTCCAGGTCAAGGGTTAGCGCCTGGGCGGTGCGCAGGAAATCCTCCCAGGTCCAGTCGTTCGCCGGATAGGACAGGCCGGCCTGGTCAAACAGGTTTTTGTTGTAATAGACCACCAGGCTGGACAGGTTTTGCGGGATGCACATTACCTGGCCGCGCCAGGTGAACGGGTCGAGCGCTTGTTCGTAGAAGTCGGCATGCGCGATGACTTTGCTCTGTTTCAGGTAGGACTCGAGTGGCTCCAGAGCGCCCTTGGCGGCAAACGGCGCGTAGCGGCGATAGTTCATCAGCACCACGTCTGCCGGGGTCCCGGCGGCGAAATCGGCCGACAGGCGCTTGCGATAATCTGACTGGCTGGGGATGTGGATTAATTTGACCTGTGTCTCGGGGTTTTTCGCCTCGAAGGCCGCGCTGAGTGTTTGGTAAGCCTTAAGCTCGGCCGGGTCGCCGAAAACCATGAAGGATACTGTCCCCTTGACCTGGCTGGCTGGTTCAGCGCAACTGGTAAGCAGGAAGGAGAATAGCAAGATCAAAGAATATAAAAATTTTTTTGGCATGGCGTGTTTCCTTTCGATGTCCTATTCGGCTCGCTCAATCACTAGCAGGCGATCTTGCCCGGCCAGGTCACGATCGATCGAGATCCGGGCGGTGGGAAAGCTTGCCTCAGCCAGGGTGCGCGCCGGATCACCCTGGCGGTGTTCAATTTCGAGTAGCATCAAGCCGCCGGGAGCCAGCAGCGTTTGGGCTTGCCTCAGCAGGCGGTGGATCAGGTCGAGCCCATCCAGGCCGCCATCCAGTGCCAGCGTCGGCTCTCTGCCGTACACCGCCAACTCTTTGAGCGTCTCGCTCGGGATGTAGGGCAGGTTGGCTGCGATCAAGTCAAAACAGACGGGCAGGTTGGCCGGTTCTGGCAGGTAGAGCAGGTCGGCCGGTTGAAAGCGGATCTGGTCGCTCACGCCATGCCGCCCGGCGTTTTGGTGGGCGATCTGCAGGGCTTCGGGCGAGCAGTCAGTCGCCACGAGCTGCAGATCCGGTTGGTGAACGGCCAGGCTGATCGCGATACAGCCGGAGCCCGTGCCGACATCGGCAGCCTGCCGGCGCTCCGGATGGCGGTCCAGCCAGGCCAGCGCTTTTTCAACCAATAACTCGGTCTCCGGGCGGGGGATGAGTACCTGCGAGGTGATCCAAAAATCCAGGCCGAAGAACTCCCAATGGCCGATCAGGTAGGGCAGCGGTTCGCCCGCCGCCAGGCGAGCCAGGCCCTGGCGATAGGCTTGCTGCTGTTCAGCCGTCAGGCTCACTTCGGGATGCGCCAGCAGCCAGGTGCGCGGTTTATTCAGGATATGCGCCAGCAGCACCTGGGCATCCAGGAGCGGCGTGTCGCTGGTCAGGGCGGGCTGAGAGCTAATCGTCCTCGTCATCCGGCCCTACCGCCGACAGGCGGTCCGCCTCAGCGCGCGTTGAAAGCTCATCGATAAACAGGTCAATCCCGCCCTCCATGACGACCGGAAGGTTGTAGGATGAAACCCCGATCCGGTGATCGGTAACGCGTGACTGAGGGTAATTGTAGGTGCGGATTTTTTCGGAACGCTCGCCGCTGCCAACCTGGGAACGGCGGGCTTCTTCTTGTTCCGAGCGGCGCTTTTCTTCTTCGATTTCATACAGGCGGG
>CAZAGA010000450.1:0-2833 GCA_964484335.1 uncultured Anaerolineaceae bacterium | reverse complement strand
TTTGTTGGTGATCGAGCAGCCAGAGCTTGCCGCGGCCTATACGCGCGAGTTCGAGCGGCTGCACGCCCGGCGACAGCGATGAGATTGAAAACGCGTCACTTTATGAAGGACAAAACCTGGCCCGTGGCGATTCTGCTGCTGGCCGCCTGGGCGCTTTCGAGCTGCGGGCGCCTGCCCGGAACGAGCGCTCCCCTGCCGGACGGGCAGCCGGCCGAAGCGCAAGCGGTGGAATCGCCCGCCCAAACCCCTGCTCTCGAATTCATCCAACTGCCAGAGGGGTTCACAATCCGTGTCTTTGCCCAAGAGCTGGATAAGCCGCGCATGCTGGCGCTGGGGCCGGATGGAGCAGTTTACGTTGCCGAGCGCGGCGCCGGGCGGATCACCCGCCTGGTCGATGCCGATGGCGATGGGCAGGCCGAGACCCGCCAGGCCGTCGCCGCTGGCCTGGATGCGCCGACCAGCCTGGCGTTTCACCCAGATGGCTGGCTGTATGTTGGCGAGACGACCCGCATCCTGCGCTTGAGCCAGCCGGATAGCCAGGGGGTGTACCAGGAGCGCCAGGCGATCATCGCCGACCTGCCCTCCGGAGGGCATGTCACTCGCACGGTGGCGATCAGCCCGGACGGGGCCAGGTTGTATGTCTCGATCGGGTCGTCCTGCAATGTCTGCCTGGAGAGCGACCCCCGCCGGGCGGCCATCTGGCAGTACAACCTGGACGGCAGCGCTGGAACCCTGTTCGCCAAAGGGCTGCGCAATGCGGTCGGCCTTACTTTTGCCCCCGGATCCGGCGAGCTGTGGACGACGAATAACGGGCGCGACCTGCTCGGCGATGACCTGCCACCAGATACGATCCAGGCGGTTTTCCAGGGCCAGGATTTCGGCTGGCCGCGCTGCCATGCCGGTGTGATTCCCGATCCGGAGTTTGGCGCAGCAGGAAGCTGCAAAGAGGTCAGCCCGCCAGCAGTCAAGCTGCAGGCGCATTCCGCCCCGCTCGGCCTGGCCTTCTACAGCGCCGGTCAATTCCCCAGCCGCTACCAGGGTGGGCTGTTCGTTGCCCTGCACGGCTCGTGGAATCGCTCGGTTCCAACCGGCTACAAGGTGATCTGGATCCCTTTCCACAGCGGGGTTCCTGGACAGGCCGAGGATTTCGCCACTGGCTGGCTGCAAGACGAGCGCGCCTGGGGCCGGCCGGTCGATGTGCTCCAATCTGCCACAGGAAGCCTGCTGATTTCGGATGATGCAGGCGGTATAATTTATCTGATTTCATACACCGGTCAGGAGAAATAAATAATGGAAACCAATGGGAAATTTTACATGGGCCGCCTGTTCGATACATCCGCCGGCAAGACTTCTGCCGACGCGCTGCTCTACGACCCGGATGACTTAACCACCCATGCGGTGGTGGTAGGGATGACCGGCTCGGGGAAAACCGGCCTGTGCATCGGCATGCTGGAGGAAGCCGCGCTGAACGGCATCCCGGCCCTGCTGATCGATCCAAAGGGCGATATCACCAACCTGCTGCTCCATTTTCCAGAGCTGCTGCCGTCCGATTTCGAGCCGTGGGTCAACCCGGATGAGGCTCGCCGCTCCGGGCAGAGCATCCAACAGGCCGCCGAAGCGACCGCTGCAACCTGGAAAAAAGGCCTGGCTGATTGGGGCATCGAGCCGGCCCGCCTGCAGGCTTTGAAAGACTCAGCCCATTTCGCGGTTTACACACCCGGCTCGGATGCTGGCATCCCGGTCAGCATTATGGCCTCCTTCCAGGCGCCGGGGCTGGCCTGGGATGAAAATCGCGAGCTGCTGCGCGAAAAAATCTCCGGCACGGTCACCGCCCTGCTGACCCTGGTGGGGATGAACGATATCGATCCGGTGCGCTCGCGCGAGCATATCTTGATTTCGAATATATTTGAATACGCCTGGAGCAAAGGCAAGGATCTCGATTTAGGCGAGCTGATCCTGCAGGTCCAGGAGCCGCCGTTCCCTAAGCTGGGCGTCTTCGACGTCAACCGCTTCTTCCCTGAGAAAGATCGCTTCGAGCTGGCGATGCTCTTGAACAACATCCTGGCCGCGCCGGCTTTCCAAAGCTGGATTTCGGGCGAGCCGCTGGATATCCAGTCCTTACTCTACGACCCCTCGGGCAAGCCGCGCCACAGCGTCTTCTATATCGCCCACCTGACCGAGCAAGAGCGGATGTTTTTCATCACCCTGCTCTACTCGGCGGTCGAATCCTGGATGCGGGCGCAGCCCGGCACGACCAGCCTGCGGGCGATCGTCTATTTCGATGAGATTTTCGGCTACATGCCGCCGCTGCAGAACCCGCCCTCGAAGCAGATCCTGCTCCGTCTGCTGAAGCAGGCACGCGCCTTTGGCGTCGGGCAAGTCCTGGTGACCCAAAACCCGGTCGACGTAGATTACAAGGCCCTTTCCAACGCCGGCACCTGGCTGATTGGCAAGCTGCAGACCGACCAGGACAAGCAGCGCCTGCTGGACGGGCTGCAGGGCGCGATGGCCGGCAGCCTGGATCGCTCGACCTATGACCGGATGCTGTCTGGCCTGGGGAAGCGGGTTTTCCTGGCGCATAACGTGCACGCCAAAGGTCCGCAACTCTTCCAAACCCGCTGGGCGATGAACTACCTGGCCGGTCCGCTGACCCGCTCGCAGATCCCGGCGGTGAACGCCCTGGCCGGCGTCGGGCAGGCGAAAGCCGAGCCCGCGACGAGCGCGCCGGTCGCCGCGCAGCCTGGGCCGGCGGCAAAAACACCGGTCGCCGGCGCAACTGCGCCAGCCAGGGAAACCGAACGCCCGGCAGCGGCCAAACCGGTCGCGCTGGTAT
>CAZAGA010000449.1:0-2837 GCA_964484335.1 uncultured Anaerolineaceae bacterium | reverse complement strand
TGAGCCAGGACCGGATCTCCGGCTACACACTGGAACACACCTTCTTCGGGCGTCAAGATAAAGTTGACCATGAACTGTAGCAGGGCCTTCTCAAGGACAAATTGCTCCAGAGCCAGGCGCAGCGGCGCAACCTCGGACCCAAGCGGGTTGGCCGGGTGATCTGCCGCCCGGGCATGAAAGATGTCGACGGTTTTTGCCCCGCAGACACCGGGCAAGATGATCTTGGCGCCACCGGAAAAGCCAGCATCCATGTGTGGAGAAATCATCCCAATGCCAATTCGAAAATCCGCCTCCACCACAGCGCGCTGGACCCAGGCTGGGATTCCATTCCCCGTTTCCCCCAGGTAAACCAGGTCCGATGAACCGGTAGTCGTCGATTGCACGATCGGGAAATCCCGCACAACTTGCTGGCCAAGCTTGGCAATTTGCTCTTCCTCCGTCATTAGCCGGTGGGTTCCCAGGGCAAGCACGACCTGGATATCCGAGCGAGCGGTACCAGCGCGCTGCAGGCGCTCCAGCACTTCCGGCAGCGCCAGGTGAGCTGGGGTATGGCGGGTGATGTCATCCACAATAATTGCCACCCGCTGGCCCGGCTGGATTCGCTCCTCCAGCCTGGCAGAGCCGATCGGAGTCTCAAGCGCCTGGCGCAGGCCAGCCAGAGGATCAGCCAGCGGGCTCTGAGGCGCCGGTTCCACCCATTGTCCCAGCCAGGCGCGCGGTAGTTTAACTTGCCGGTTTCCCTGCTCCAGCGGAAGATCAAAACGCCAATCAGCCATCATCTTTTCGATTCTAATCGATATAAGAAGCTGAAAATGGGCATTTCTAAAAAAACCGGTCCGGCCGGTTATTTAGAAATGCCCATTTTTCATGAGCGCAAAGAACTTGCTTACTCGATAAAAATCTCGACGTGCTCGCCGTCTTCTTCGTCCATCACATCGATAATCTTGCCTTCCGCACCAGCATTGATCGCCTCGACCAGCTCATCGAAGGCCACTCCAGGTGCGTATTGCGAAGCGATGTTCAACCCAGCATCCACCAGCCGCAGCGGCAGGTTGACCGTCGCCTTGGCCTTTCCAGTGACCATATCGGTGACCCGCACGCGCAACCAGCGCGCCGAACCTGGCCCCTGCAAGGTGGGCTTCTTAGCTGTCTTGCGGCTCTCACTCAAAGCTGCCAGGAGCTTGGCGCCCTCCTCGGCAGTAATTTTGCCCTCTTCGACCATTTTGAGGATTTTCAAGCGTTCTTCACTGCTTGCCATACCCTCCCTCCTCTCTATCCAATGTAAACTTCCACTTTTTCGCCATCATCTTCATCATCCACGCGGATATAGATCGGTTCATCCGCGGAGGCTGAATCGCGCATCGCGATCAGCAATTGATCAACGTTCTGGGGGACGTTCTCCATACCTGGCAGACGAGACCGGAAAGTGCGCAGGAACCAGACGGTCAGGCCAATTGGGATTGGAAAACTGATCGCAATCCGCTGCGGACGCTCACCTGGCGGCTGCTGGACACGTACGTGCAGCCAGCGAGCCGTGCGCGAATAAGCCCCAGCCAGCATCACCAGCACGCCGAGGATGAACGGCAACGTGGCGCAAAGAAACCAGAAACCGACTCCCGAGCGCTGCAGGGCCGAGTTCATCAACAACCCCCCGGCGATGGTGATGGCGATCCCAACCCAAAACGGGATCATCCAATACCCCTTCCAGCGCTCAAAATCCTCGCGCAACGGTTGGCTGATCGCATCCGGGCGCAGCGCTTCCCCGCCTGGCCGGCTGGCGGAGCTGGATGCGCCGACGCCATTCGAGGCAAAACCGGCCTTGCCAGGCTCAGATGCCGCCGCTGGCTCGTCGGGTACCCCGGCTTCTGGCGCCGGGGCAGCCGGTACTTCGGCCAGTTGGCGCAGGCCCTCTTCGGCGCTGATCTGGCCATTTTCGATCATTTCCAGGATGCGCATCCGCTCGCTTGAATTATCCATCGGTCAACCCTAGCTTTCTTTACCTTCCAAGGCAGCCAGGAGTTGTTCGGCGTCTTCCAGGCTGATCTTCTTCTGCTCCAACATGCGCAATATTACCAGGCGTTCTTCATTGCTGACCGTTTCCTTGGGTGGGGCTGGCGGCGTGGGCGGGAAATTGACATGAAATGCACCCCGCCCGAAACGCGCTCCCCACGATTGGTTGCGTTGTTCTTCGCGGCGGCGAGCCGATTCAATTTTCCGCTCGATTTGCTCCTGCGCCCGGCGTACTTTCTCTTGAGCCTGGACCGCAGCTCGCTCGCTACGCTCGCGGGCGCGCTGGATAATCCGCTCCGATTCTTCAGCCGAAAGGCCGGCCCGGTCGATCGCTGCGTTCAGGTGCGCCATCTGCTCGTTGAGCTGGCGGTTCATCATCTCCATCTGGGCTTCGATCTGCGCCTCGACCTGGCGGCCGATCTTTTCGCCCAGATCATCCGGCAGGCGGCCGAAGCCCTCAAATCCGGCGGGTGGCTCATCTTCATCGCCGCCGGCCTCGCGCACCGACAAATAGACCGATCCGCCCGCCGCGATCTCCAGGGTGGCTTCCCCACTGCCCAGCACCTGCGAAAAGCTTTCCTGGCGGTAGACCTGGCTCCCGCCCGGCAGCTTGAGCGAGATCAACTCTCCAGCGCTGCGGATTTCCAGGCGCAGGCTGGCGTCGTCCGGAATCCGGCAGTGAATGTTCCCCGCCGCCTGGATTTCATAACGCCCGCCCGAAATCGAGCTCAGCCGCAGGCGGGCATTGCCCTCGCAGGCCGCTCGGATATCACCCTCGACATCGCGCAAATCCAGGTTGCCCATCACCGCTTCAATCGCCAGGGCGC
>CAZAGA010000448.1:0-2861 GCA_964484335.1 uncultured Anaerolineaceae bacterium | reverse complement strand
AGAGCAAAGCACGAAACATTTGTTGGACGATTGGGAGCGGCTCGCAACGATTGTCCATCCGAATTGCACCCGGATCATTCAAACCACTTCAGGCGCTGGTGCTGTGCTGGTCGCCTCAGCTTATATTCAAGAGGCTGCATTTAGCGAATTGGTGAAAACTCGCCCTGGAGGAATTTTATCTCCTCACGCAGCCGTGACCGTCGGGCTCAAGCTGCTCGATGGGTTAGAACAGATTCATGCGCTGGGTTTTACTCACGCCAACCTTCACCCGGGCAACATCCTGTTTCAAGCTCGGGACTTCGCCAGGCCGAAGATTTGCCTGGCAGATTTCAGCCCCAATTATGTTTATTCCTTTTCCAGCTATGATCCTGAGCGCGACCATCCAGTCGTCAATCAAACCAGCCTGCCTTTCTTGGTTCCCGATTTAATCCTCGGCACCAGCCGGCGAGAACCAGCCTGGGATCTCTATTCCATTGGGCAGTTGCTCTATCTGCTCCTCGCTGGAAAAATCTCGCAGCAGCTTCCGGATGATCTGGATTCTACCGACCTCGACAGGCTGGCTGAGGTGCTGGTTAAACCAGAGCCGGTAGCAATTCGAGATCGAGAGCCAACAATTCCGGGGCAACTGGCGATAGTGATCGATCGGTCAGTAGGTAAACATCCTGGAGAACGATTCGCGACCATCGCTGAATTCCGCCAGGCATTGCAGCAGGTATTGGAGGCCTTATGAGTGAAGCTTATTGCATTATTTGTGGAGAACTATTTCATCCTTCGCATCCAGATCTAGCCATCTGCCCAGCCTGCGGCGGCCCGCCCGAAGCCGGGACTGCCCCTGCCGAAGACTTCACCCAGGTAGCCAGCCCGATCCCGCCGGTGAACCTCAAGAGTGTTCCGAAACCCTCCGCCAGGAAAGGCGAGTGGCAGCCTGGAATGGTCATCCTGGATACATACGAGGTGGCTGGTGAGCTCGGCCGGGGCGGGTTTGGAAAAGTTTACCGCGTCCACCACAAAGCCTGGAATATCGACCTGGCTGTTAAGCGCCCGCTCGAGCTGGAAGAAGCTAGCAAGGTCTCCTTTATCGCCGAAGCCGAAAAATGGATTGATCTCGGCCTGCATCCGAACATTGTTTCCTGTTATTACGTGCGCTCGATCGATAGTTTTCCGCACACCTTCGCCGAGCTCGTGGAAGGCGGTAGCTTGAAATCCTGGATCGATGATCGTCGCTTATATGCTGGCGGGCAGGCCCAGTCGCTCGAGCGCATCCTGGATGTCGCCATCCAGTTTGCTTGGGGCCTGGATTATGCCCACCAGAAGCGCCTGGTACACCAGGATGTCAAGCCCGGCAATGTCTTGATGACCCTGGAGGGGGTGGCAAAAGTCAGCGATTTCGGCTTGTCCAAGGCTCGCCAGCTTCCTGGTCCGGCAATGACCCTGGACCAGGAAGAGCGGTTGGAACAGGCTGATGAAGGCAGCCTGCTGGTCAGCAGTGGCGGCTACACCCCGGCCTACTGCTCACCAGAACAAGCGCGCAGTGAGCGCCTGTCCCATAAAACGGATATCTGGAGCTGGGCGGTCTCGGTGCTTGAAATGTTCAATGGTGAAATCACCTGGTATCGCGGGACAGCCGCAGCGGAGGTGTTGGAAGAATATACCTGTAGTGGGGCTTCTGTCCGCGACCTGCCGATGATGCCGCCCGCTTTGGTGGATTTACTCCGCCAATGCCTGGAAAAGGCGCCCGAGGCACGCCCGCGCAGCCTGCTGGAGGTGGCGGAGAAATTGCAGGGAGTTTACCAGCGCCAGGTTGGCAAACCGTACCCCCGCCGGGCGCCGAAATCGGTAGATCTGCGAGCAGACAGCTTAAACAATAAGGCGTTAAGCTTTTTGGACCTAAGCCGCGAGGCTGCCGCTTTGAGTGCCTGGGAAGAAGCCCTGCGCAATAACCCAACTCATCTGGAAGCCAACTTCAACCTGGGCTACTGGGAATGGAACCAGGGCCGGCGAGATGACCTGCGCTTCTGGCAAAGCATCGCCGAGCTGGACCGGCTGTATGGCGAGCGCGCTGGGTATTGGACGGCCCTCGCTCAACTCAGCCGGGCACGCGGCGACCTGGAGCAGGCTGGTCAGCACGGGAAAAAAGCCGCCCAGCTGGGTGGGAAAATAATCTCAGCCCGGCCGGGCACAGATATTCGTCTTAAAGATGTTCTCCAGACCCCCAATGGGCTCTACTGTATGCGCCTGTCTCCCAATGGCCGTTTTTTACTCACCGGTGGCCTGGATAAAACGGTCCGATTGTACGACTTGCACTCCAAGCAGATCGCCCAATCTTACCTGGTCGAAGTCAACCATGGTGAGATTTTCAGCCTCGGGATCATGCCGAATTGGAGCACCGTCTTGTGCGGTTCCTTGGCTGAATGGATCGAAGCTTTTGATACCGCTTCGGGCAAATACCTGGGCAGAATCTCAGACGAGAAGGTTAGTGGCAGTAACGCCGCAGCGTTATCGGTTTTAGAGGTCACCCCCGACAGTCGCTATGTCATATCGGCTTTGAATGAAATGTGGGCTATTCGGGAAGTTCAATCCATCCACCTCTGGGATCCCAAAACCGGCAAGCTGGCTGGTACGCTGGAAGGCCATCTCCACGCGGTCACCAGCCTGGTTGTTACCCAAGATAGCCGGCGAGCGATCTCGAGTGGCTGGAGCGATAGCAATGAATTCATCAAGATCTGGGACCTAAATTCCCGACGCGGCCTGCGCACGCTGAAAGGCCCAGACAGCATGGTGCACTGCCTGGCGGTCTCGAAGGATGGCCGCTGGTTGCTCTCCGGTTCGGAGAATGCAACCATGGCCTTATGGGACCTGGA
>CAZAGA010000447.1:0-2861 GCA_964484335.1 uncultured Anaerolineaceae bacterium | reverse complement strand
GCGGCTTTGTCGAAGATATCCGCCCATCCCTGGCCGCTTGCAGTGTGTTTGTCGTACCACTGCGCGCCGGGGCTGGAACCCGCCTGAAAATTCTGGAAGCACTGGCGATGGGGAAGGCTGTTGTATCAACAACCATTGGAGCGGAAGGGCTGAATGTTCAGCCCGAGGAAAACATCCTGATCGCCGACCAGCCAGCCGAGTTTGCCAGGCAGACAGTGCGCTTGTTAGCCGATCCAGAGCTGCGCATCCGGCTGGGCCAGGCAGGTCGCCGGTTGGTGGAATGTCAATACAGTTGGAGAAAAATTGCTACTGGAGTAGGTCAACTCTACCAGGAGCTGGGTGAACGCCGCCAGGATGGCTGATTTGCGCGTTGCCATTTTCCCTGAAGAACGACAGGACAATCCCTATCTGAACCAGATCAAGACCGGCCTCCGCCAGGCAGGCGTGGAGATAGCCCAGGGAAACCATGACTATCTGAGCTCCGGCTGGTTGTGGGCAAACCGGGGGAAGATACAGGTGCTCCACTTCCAGTGGCTGCAGTACCACTATGTGCGAGAAGAACAGCAGGCCGACTGGTCTCTGGTAGTCAAATTCACACTGAAGCTGGCTATGGCGCGGTTACTGGGTTATCGCATCGTTTGGACGATGCACAACCTACTACCCCATGAACGTAGCCAACCCGCTCTGGCAGATGTGATCGTGCGCAGGTTGGTTGCCAAGCTCGCCCAGGCTGTGATTGTCCACTGCCTGGCTGCGCAACGGCAACTGGCTGCCAGGTTTGGCCGGGTAAAAGAGGTTTTTATTGCCCCTCACCCGAATTTTTGCGCTATTCTGGATAGCGATAAACTACCCGAGAGCCAGGCACAAGCTCGCGGGGCCTTGGGGTGGCCCGAGGGGCCACTGGTGTTCCTGTTTTTTGGCGCGATCCGGCCTTATAAGGGTTTGCAGGAGTTAATCACTGCCTTTCGACAGGTGGGGCCAGGTCTTCGACTACGCTCAGACCGCCGGGGCCTGGTGACAGGCAATCTTAGCCTGGATCCCAGCAATGATGCTGGACCGGCCAGGCTGATGATTGCAGGCAAACCCAAGAACGAGAGCGAGGCAGCCGCGGTGCGCGCCTGGGTTGGTGAGGATCTGAATCTCCAGGTGGTACTGGAGCGGATTTCAGACCAAGACCTGGCCTGCTACCTGCGCGCTTGCGACGCCGTTGTCCTGCCGTTCCGCGATATCCTGACTTCGGGATCGGCCATGCTGGCGATTTCTGAAGGCAAACCGGTCATTGCGCCGGCTTGCGGTTGCCTGCCTGAGCTGCTCGGCGAAGATAGTTCAATCCTCTACCCGCCTGGAGACCCTGCCGGCCTGGTCGAGGCGTTGGAAAAATGCGTTCAGGTAGACCTGCGCCAGATGGGTTTAAATGCCCGTCGCCGGGCAGAGGCAATTACCCTGGAAGCGACAATTGTACCGACACTGAAAGCGTATGGGAACCGCCAGCCTCCCCTGGCAGTCCACCGAAACCCGGAATGAAACTTCTCTATCTCACCCATGCTTACCCGCCCAACTCGACTGGCGGCACCGAGCTTTCGACCCACGCCATCGCCAGGAGCATGGCCGGCACAGGCCATGAAGTCCGGGTGCTGTGCGCGGATCGGTGGGGTGAAGGCCCAACCTACTGGAATGGTGAAGGCGAAGATATCCTTGACGGGGTTAAAGTTACCCGTCTACACTTGAACTGGCAGCTCGCCCCTGATCCGTGCCGCTACCTGTATGACAATCCCCAAACCGCAGCCTACCTGGAGAAATACCTGGCAGCGTACCAGCCCGATCTGGTGCATGTAACTTCCTGTGTGACGCTATCCAGCTCGATTCTTGCCACGGCCAGCGCGCTGGGGATCCCGTTGGTGACCAGCCTGACCGACTTCTGGTTCATCTGCCCACAGATCAAGCTGATCAAGGGTAGTGGTGAACTGTGCGATGGTCAGGTGGAACCGGTTGAATGTCTAAAATGTATGTTGTGGGACGCCAAAGCCTACCGTTGGCCGAAAAAAATCCTCCCTGAAACAGCCGTAAATCACTTGTTGGAAGAAATCTCCCGGCAGCCAGCGCTGACCCGGAAGCCCGGATTGCGCGGGATGGCCTTTGACATGCAGGAGCGGCGGACTCTTCTCAGCAGCCGGCTGGCGGTTTGCGACCGGATTCTCGTGAAATCCAAATATGTCAAAAATATTTTCCTGGCGCACGGCGCGCCGGCCGGTAAAATCACCCTGCTGCCTGATGGTGAAGACAGCACCTGGAAAGACCTTCTCCCAAAACGAACACCAGACGATCACACCGGGTTTACAACCCTTCGAATTGGCTACCTGGGCCATATCGTGCCGGTCAAAGGTGTACATGTACTCCTGGAGGCATTCCAGACGGGTTTTAACGACCCAATGAGCAACGCAGTCTCGCCCAGGGCAACCCTGCGAGTTTATGGTGACCTGGCGCACGACCCCGGCTATACGAAAAGCATAGAAACCCAGGCGGCCGGCGATCCCCGCATCCAGTTGTGCGGCAAATTCACTCGCGATCAACTGCCTGATATCATGGCTGGACTGGACGTGCTGGTTGTCCCCTCGACCTGGCCTGAAACTTTCAACCACGTCATCCGGGAGGGATTTATCGCCGGTATTCCAGTGATCGGATCGGAACTCGGTGCAATCCCAGAGGCAATCGAGCCAGGCGTCAATGGCTACCTGTTTCCAGCGGGCGACAGCCAGGCGCTTGCCCGGCTGCTGGTCGAGCTGGCGAACCATCCCGAGCTGCTTGTCCGGTTGCGAGCCAATATCCCGCCAGTCAAGACGCTCGAGCAGCAAACTGAGGAG
>CAZAGA010000446.1:0-2881 GCA_964484335.1 uncultured Anaerolineaceae bacterium | reverse complement strand
CGGAAACGCCGGCGCATCCGGACGACCACGAAATATAGCATCAGGGCGACCAGCAGCCAGCCGACCAGGTCGAAAGCAGAAAAACTCGCAATATAGCCATCCAGACGGGTGAGAGAACCTGAGATCGATTGTTGCAGATCAGCGAAGGAGTTGAGCATTCGACTTTTTACTGCCCCCCCTGACCCGACATTCCCCACCAGTAGGATTACCCCCAGCAAGGCCGCCAAAAAAACCATGATTTCCAGCCAATAATCTTGCAATATCTTTTTCATTTTTCTCTACCCTTGAAATAAAATCAAAAGCTATTATACCCCCGCAAAAATGGTTGTCAATAAGTCAGTGCACATCCATCGGCGCGTGGATCGCTCCCGCCCCACAAGACACCGGCGCTTGGGCACACGATCACCTGACCGCGGCCGAACAAAGCCCGGTCGAACCCACCCACCGGGTGAACCTCATGGCCCATTTCTGCCAGCCGAGAAAGGCTTTCCGCCGGGATGCTCTCTTCCAGGGCAACCTCGCCGTTGGCCGTGCCAGCTTCTATGCAGAAGCGCGGCCGGTCGAGCGCCGATTGTGGATCGAGCCGGTCATCCGCCAGGGCCGAGACGACCTGGAGATGACCCTGCGGCTGCATAAAACCGCCCATCACCCCAAAGCTGGCGAACAGAGCGCCAGTCTCCCGCACAGTTGCCAGGGCCGGGATGATCGTGTGGTAAGGTCGCTTGCCCGGCGCCAGTCGATTGGGGTGTTCGGGATCCAGGCTGAAGTTATGGCCGCGGTTCTGCAAGCTGAAGCCCCTACCCGGCGGGACAATCCCGGTTCCGAACCCCATATAATTGCTATTGATAAACGAGCAGGCATTGCCTGCCTGGTCGACCACACTGAAATAGACCGTGTCCGAGGCGGCAACCGGCTGGCCGCGCTGCAGGTCGAGGCTGGCGCGCCGCGGGTCGATCAGGCGCCGCCGCTCAGCCGCGTAAGCCTTCGAGAGCAGTTCATCCAATGGGATGGCAAAGAAGCTCGGATCGGCGACATACCAGCGGGCGTCGGCGAACGCCAGGCGCATGGTTTCGATTTCCAGGTGCAATCGCTCTGCCGAGAGTGGCGGCAGGCTGGCGATATCAAAGCCTTCCAGGATATTCAGAGCCAGTAAAGCCGCCAAGCCCTGCCCATTTGGCGGGCATTCCCAGATTTCCAACTCGCGATAGCTGGTGCAGATCGGCTGGTCCCAGGTGCTGCGGTGCTCAGCCAGGTCTTCCAGCGCCAGGCAACCGCCAGCCTGCCGGACCGCAGCAACCAGAGCCTGGCCAACTTCGCCCTGGTAAAAAGCCGCCGCGCCGCCTTCGACCACCGCTCGCAGAGTGCGCGCCAGGCCCGGGTTGCGAAAGATCTCACCCGGCCGGGGCGCCCGCCCGCCAATGGTCAGCTCCTGGCCATTGTAGGCAGTCGCCAATTGGCGACCGGCGGCGATTTCCCAGGCATGGGCGGTGACCGGGGCGACCGGAAAGCCTTCTTCGGCCAGGCGGATGGCCGGGGCCAGGATTTGCGCCAATCCCAAGCGGCCAAAGCGCCCGACCAGGTCACACCAGCCGGCGCAAGCGCCGGGCGTGGTAATCGTATAGGGGTGGTAGGGCGGCAGCTCGCCGGAGAAGCCTTCCCGCTCCAACCGCTCGAGGGTCAAGGCCTGCGGCGCCCGGCCTGAGCCGTTCAGCGCGCTGACCTGCCCGCTGGCAGCCTCATAATACAGCGCAAAACAATCCCCACCAATCCCGGTTGAGGTCGGCTCAGTGACATTCAGGGCCGCGGCGATCGCCACCGCGGCATCGGCGGCGGTCCCGCCGGCGGCCAGGATTTCCACCCCGGCTGCAGCGGCCAGCGGCTGAGAAGCAGCCGCCATACCACGCCGGCTGATCACCGGCGAGCGACGCGACTGAAACTCGAGCGAGGCGGGCAGTTGAAACAAATTAAATAACCTCGATGGCGGGCGGGCCATCGAGGACCTCGCCAACCACCCACAGGTCTTGATGCAATTTTCTTGCCGCCTCCAGGCAGTGCTCCAGCCGTCCGGGTGGAACGGCTAACAGCAGCCCGCCGCTGGTCTGGGCATCGAATAGCAACAGTTGGGATGACTCGTCCAGGGCGGCTTTAAACTGGACATGCTCACCGTAGTAAGCCCGGTTGTCCAGGCTGCCGCCAGGGAAGATCCACTCCTGGGCGTAGCGTTTCGCCCCCTCCAGGATCGGGATGCGGTCGTACTGGAAGCGCAGCCGCACCCCGGAGGCGGCGGCTATCTCCCAGGCATGCCCGAGGAAGCTGAAGCCGGTGATATCGGTCCCGCCGCGCACACCAGCCGCCAGGGCGGCCTGGCCGGCAGCGCGGTTCAGGCGCTTCATCCAGCCCACCGCCTCCGCCAGGTCGGCCTGGGCGACCAGGCCGCGTTTCAAGGCCGTGGTGATCACTCCAAAGCCAAGTGGCTTGCTCAAGACCAGCACATCGCACGGCCGGGCGCCGGTCTTGGTGATCAGTGCATCCGGGTCGACAAAGCCCAGCACCATCAGGCCGTATTTGGGTTCCTTATCCTGGATCGAGTGCCCGCCGGCCAGGACCACCCCAGCTTCGCGCACCTTTTCCGCCCCACCGCGCAGGATCTCGGCGCTGATTTCAACCGGCAGATCAGGCGGCAAGGCGGCCACGTTTAAGGCCATGAACGGCTGGCCGCCCATGGCATACACATCCGAGAGCGCATTGGCCGCGGCAATCGAGCCGTAATCATACGGATCATCCACCACCGGCGTGAAGAAATCGGTCGTGGCGACCAGAGCGCGATCTTCGCTCAGCCGCCAGACCGCCGCGTCATCCGGATCGCCCAGGCCGACCAGCA
>CAZAGA010000445.1:0-2892 GCA_964484335.1 uncultured Anaerolineaceae bacterium | reverse complement strand
AAGCAAATCGCCCTTCCGGGCAAGGGCGGGCGATTGCGAGACTGGGCCGGCGGGGAACCGGTTTAGCTGAATTATAGACATAATATTATTGTTAGTCAATAGTATTAGAAAAATCAGTTAGACCGAATCCCACCTAGCCCGCCAACTACCGAAGGCGGCGAAATGGGACGCAAGACAACCAACAATCAGAAATTAGGCTCGACTGAGCGGATTCAACCGCCGGAGTGTATTTACACTTCGGCGCGTTTTGTTTAACCGTAGGAGGTGAAATAGTGTTAGCAGCGAATTACAATCTTCGGCTCACAAAGGCGGAGCGGGAAGCCTTGCAGCGGCTGGCCCAGGAAACGGGGCGGACCCCGGCCGGCGTGCTGCGGCGGCTGCTGGCCCTGGCCGATCTGCCCGAGAACCGGCGCGCGCTGGGCGTGGCCGGCGATCCTGGCAAGCCCGCTCAGGAGGTGCAAGCATGACGGACAAAGAAAAACCCCCGGCGGCGGCAACCGGACGGGGGGCAGTGATGATAGCAAGCGGGCGCTTGCAAGCCCATTATAGCAAAATAGCAATTGCAAGGCAAGGGGGCGGAGCATGAGCGACTCGACCTTCACCCCTGATTCCCTAGCCCAGCAAGTTAATGACAATCAGCCGGCGCAAGCTGCCCCGGTAATAACCCCTAATGGAAAATACACCCCGGCGGAATTTTCAGCATTACACCCGATCTTAGCCGAGGCCTGGCGAAAGTATGTCAAAGCAAACCTTAAGCCGGGCGACGACTCCGACCTGGATTTACATCCGATCAAAACGCGCTGGGAGTTGGGGGAGCTGTACGATACAGAATTTCCAGAACCAAAATGGGCTGTTCCTGGTCTGATTCCTGTTGGCCTTTCTTTCCTGGCCGGGCGGCCTAAGTTAGGTAAAAGCTGGCTGGCCCTGCAATTGGCCCAGGCTGTAGCAACCGGCGGAGTCTTTTTAGGCATACGCGTTGAGCGTGGGCGCGTGCTTTACCTGGCCCTGGAAGATTCACCCAGGCGATTAAAGCAACGAGCAAACAAGCAGGGGATACCATTTGACGCGGATATAACCTTTTTGACTCAATTCGATAATCTATCGGAGGGCGGATTAAGTGACCTTCAACGGGAAATTACAGAAGGCAAATACCGACTCGTGATTATTGACACCTTTTCCAGAGCGATTGGTAAAGCTGACCAGTTAGACCCGGCAGATATGACAACCGTAACCGGCAACCTGCAACGGCTGGCGATGCGCTGCGACCTGGCGATCTTGATAATTGACCACCATCGGAAGGCAGGAGGTTTTGAATCAAGCCCTATTGACGATCTATTAGGGGCAACCGCTAAGGCGGCGGTAATAGATTGTGCCCTGGGCCTATACCGGGAGCAGGGGAAGCACGAAGCAACTCTAAAAGCAACCGGGCGTGACTTCCAAGAGCAAGAGCTGGCCCTGGCCTGGGATATTGAATTTTGCTGCTGGCAATCCCTGGGCGATGCCGGCGACGTGAAAGCGGATTCCCTAAAAGGCGAAGTATTACAGGCGATCCGCAATCTAACCGAAGATGGAGTCATCCCAACGACAACCCGAATCGCTAAAAGCGTTCACGCTAAGATGCCCAACGTATCAAAAGCCCTGGGGGATTTATTGCAAGCGGGCAAGATACGCAAAGGGCCAAAGCAGGGCAAAGAGGTACCCTATGAGGTCATATAAACATAATAATAATCATAATCAATATAATGATGATAAACATATAAACATCATGTTTATATTGTCTGTGATTATTATTATGTTTATTATGATTTCCGCACATATTAGGGGGAATCGTGATTATTGATAAGCAAGCGATTCTAGAACGTGCTAACCTGCTGGGCCTGGCTGAGCATGACACCCAACTTAAGCGCGTGGCAAGTACAGAGGGCGGCGAATGGGCCGGCTCTTGCCCGTTCTGTGGCGGCTCCGACCGATTCAGAGTGCAACCCAACCGGCGGCCCTGGGGCCTGTGGATGTGTCGCAACTGTACGGGCGGCAAGTGGCAAAACGCTATTGATTACGTGATAAAGCGTGACAATTGCGACTTCAAAACGGCCTGCGCTGCCCTGGCCGGGGGCGATCTACCCACCACCAGGGAGAAGCGGCAGCCTGACCCGATCCCGGCCTACTCACCCAGCGGGGGCGACTGGCAAGCTAACGCATGGGCGGCGGTAGAAAAGTGCGCTGCTGACCTGTGGGAATCGGGCGGAGCGCGGGCGCTAACCTGGCTGCGTGGGCGCGGGCTGCAAGATGACGTGATACGGTATTACTGGCTGGGGTATTCACCCGGCGCGCGCTGGGGCGATCTGTACGTAACGGCTGGAATCGTGATTCCCTGTATGGCTGCTAACGAGCTGTGGTATCTAAAAATTGCCCTGCTGCCTGGCGATCCGGCTAAGTGTAAATGCGGCAAGATGGTAAAGGCGCGGCAACCATGCCCGAACTGTGGGGAAGTGAATAAATACCGGGGCGTAAAGGGCAACCGAACTAACGCAATATTCGGAGCTGATAACCTGGGCGGCGCTGACCGGGCGCTATTCGTGGAAGGCGAGTTTAACGCCATGATTGCAGACCAGGCGCTATACCGTGATATTGCTGTATGCAGCGTGGGCGCGGCTGGCAATTCTTTAGACCTGGCAGCCTGGGGCGCTTACCTGATGCCCTTGCATGATATTCTGGTTTATTACGATCCCGATAACGCGGGCAGCGGCGGCAAAGAATTTTGGGAAGGGCTGACCGACCGGGCGCAAGTGTGCCAATTGCCCGAGGGCGTGAAAGACCTAAACGATTATTACCTGGCCGGCGGCGATCTGTGGGAATGGCTGAAATACAACCTTGACCGGCTGGGCGATCCGG
>CAZAGA010000444.1:621-2898 GCA_964484335.1 uncultured Anaerolineaceae bacterium | reverse complement strand
GGTCAGCTTGCCGCGATAGCGAGCATAGGTAGCATAATCGATCGGCGTGCGGCGGCGAATATATTCTTGCGTACTGGGAGCCAGGTTGCGCCGCTTGGCGATTTTATCTGTGACGGTAAGCGAAAAGGCATCTGAACCCGCACCCGAGCCGAATGAAACCATTAAAATCTTGTCCCCCGGTTCGGCGATATCGAGGATGGCAGTCAGGCCGATAATTGCCGCGCCGGCATAAGTGTTGCCGATCACCGGTACAAGCAATCCGGGCGCGATCTGTTCTTTCGTAAAACCGAGCATTTGGGCAGCCCGTTGTGGAAACTTGGTATTCGGTTGGTGAAAAACTGCCCAGCGGTAATCCGCCGGGGAAGTTCCAGAGGCTTCGAGCAAAGCTGAGCCTGCTTCCGTGACATGCTTAAAATAAGCTGGCTCGCCGGTAAACCGCTGGCCATGTTCCGGGTACTTGGCATATTGGCGCCGCCAAAAGTCGGGCGTATCGGTGACATAAGAATAGGTGTAATTGATCACTGCAACCGATTCTTCACCTGGCCCAAGGATAAAAGCTGCCCCACCAGCGCCAGCCGTGTATTCCAAAGCATCGCCGGGTCGCCCTTGGGCTGTATCCATGCCCAGAGCAAGGGCGTAATCGGCCATTTGGGAGCCAACAAAACCGATCGAAGCAACCATGGCCTCGGTGCCAGCCTTGCAGGCAAATTCCCAGTCAGCAGCCTGGATGTGCGGTGTTGCACCAATTGCCTCAGCCACCAGTGTCGAGGTTGGCTTGACGGCATAAGGGTGACTCTCTGAGCCGACCCAGACCGCACGAATTTTCTGCGGATCAATCCCGGCTCGCCGCAAGGCATTCCGAGAGGCCTCGATGGACATCGTTGCCACATCTTCATCCAAACCAGGCACTGCTTTTTCTTTGATCGGCAAGCCGCCTTCCCCAGCCGTCCAGACTCGAGCCACTTCCGTAGCCGGGAGCCTGTAACGAGGCACATAAGCGCCGTAACCGACAATGCCCACCGGGCGAGCAGGTTTTAGTAAAAGAGTTTCGTTGGTTGAATTCATTTTTCGTATCTCGTGTATTTGGTTGCCTGAAGACAATTATATAGGATTATCTATTTATTGTCAAGATATTGTTTATATTATTTCGACATATGAGCGAGGAGTTTCTCGGCATAATCAATCCGAACCAGCTTATCAGCCACCATCTGTTGGGCCAGACGGTCAATTTGATCCCCTTTTGCACCGGCCGCGATCGCCACCTGGCGAGCATGCAGGCTCATGTGGCCGCGCTGAATGCCTTCTGTAGCCAGGGCGCGCAGGGCAGCCAGGTTCTGGGCCAGACCTACCGAAACGATCACCTCCGCCAGTTGGCTGGCGCTGGTAATACCCATCAGTTTAAGTGCAGCTTGAGCCGTGGGGTGGACACGCGTCGCGCCGCCGACCGTACCAACTGCCAGAGGCAGTTCCAGCGTTCCGACCAGATTGTCGTGTTCATCCTTACCCCAGGTGCTCAGCGAGCTATAGGTTCCACTGCGAGCAGCGTAGGCGTGGGCGCCGGCTTCGACTGCTCGCCAATCATTTCCAGTGGCAATCACAACCGGATCTACACCATTCATAATGCCCTTGTTGTGGGTCGCGGCACGATAGGGGTCCACCGCTGCAAAAGCCCAGGCTTCAATAATCCCATCCCGGACCATTTCGGCCGAATAAGCCCCAAAGGCGAGCTCGGATAACCAAATCGTGCAGCGAGCCCGAGCCAAACGCCGGTCTGCCAGGTTCGATAGGATACGCAAGTGGACACGCCCGCCGGTAATTGCCGACACACGCGGCGCCAAAAGCTCAAGGGCCGTATTGATGGCATTCGCGCCCATCGCGTCACGGACATCATAGATCAGGTGAAGGACCAAAAATGGACCAATGGGAGAACTTTCGAAAATGCGTACTTCAAGATCGCGTGGGCCGCCGCCCAGTTTCTTGAGCAGCGGATCGATTTCACCGGCTTCGCCCAGGAGCTGGTCGCGCTGCTCGAGCAGGCGCAGACGGGCGGCCGGAAGATCATCCACATCCAGGATTTGGAGCTGGCCGATCATTTCAGGTGCGGTTGTGTGGGCGATAAAGCCGCCGGATGAACGAGCTAGCCGCGCCATGAAAGAAGCGCCGGCAATAACGGAAGGCTCTTCCACGGCCATCGGTATGAGTACATCTTTTCCATTGATCAAGAAATTAAGCGCCACACCCAGTTGTGATATCGGGTTGGCTCCTGCTTCTGCGATA
>CAZAGA010000444.1:0-611 GCA_964484335.1 uncultured Anaerolineaceae bacterium | reverse complement strand
CATTTTCAACCATGTGGTCAGCTTGATCAACAGCCAAGCCGTGTGCTTGGGAAAAAGCGGCCAATTCTGCTTGAGTCAGACCACTGCGCCGAGCCAGTTCTTCCAGGCGCTCCTCGAGTGATAAATTATAAAAACCAGCAATCCGAGAACCTGCATTCTGATCCGTCATATATGTCTCCTACCGAATTTAGTATAACCACCTGGTCTTGCAAAAACTATCAAAACTCGGACAAAATCGAGTAAAATTGAAAATGGTGAGGGTAAACTCTTGGTGGTACTAACGCGCGAACAACTTGAAGACCGGTTGGCAGCTTTACATCGCGCCAGCCTTGAGTTGGTAAGTAACCTTTCGCTGGATACCGTACTCGAGCGAATTGTTGAGATGGCGCGCGAACAGGTGGATGCCCGATATGCAGCTTTGGGGGTAGTCGACCCAGCCGGAAACCTGATTCGGTTTATCCCCGTTGGTATGTCCCAAAAAGAAATTGACCGCATGGAACACCCACCAGTTGGCAAAGGTTTACTGGGATTGTTCCGGTATGAGCAAACTACCATCCGGATCGCGGATATCTCCAAAGATCCACGCAGCATAGGATTTCCTGACCACCACC
>CAZAGA010000443.1:1342-2910 GCA_964484335.1 uncultured Anaerolineaceae bacterium | reverse complement strand
TGGAGCTCGACCAGGACGAAGCTGAATACTCGCAGCGCAAGATGGAGGAGCTGGGAAGCGGGTTGGAGACTGTTGTCGGCCTGTTCGGCGGGCGAAAGCGCAGCGTATCCAAGAACCTGACCAAGCGGCGGTTGACCTCCACTGCGAAAGCCGATGTCCAGGAATCGAAAAAGGCGATTGCCGGGTTCGAGAAGCAAATCGAAGCCCTGGAAAGCGAAAAAGCCGAAGCACTCCAGCAGGTCCAGGACCGCTGGGGCGATGTAGCGGCAGAGAGTACGGAGATCAAGATCACCCCGCTGAAGAAGGATGTCCTGCTGGACTATTTCGGCGTCGGCTGGTTTCCCTACTACCTGGTGAAAATTGGACAGTCGCAGATCGAGCTACCCGGCTTTGCGGCCGAATAGCTGAAAACCGGGCTCGAACGGGCCAAGAAATCGGGTATAATAACGCCTTGCGCCGCCGGAAGGCCGTTCCCGGCCACTAGCGGCAGCCAGATTTGTTTGCAGGAGCACGAAATGGCCAAGAAAAACACACGCCAGGTTTCCAAAGGAAGCCTTTCGAACCGGAGCACGACTGCCTCGTCATCACCCACACCGCGCGTCTCGCTGGCGAGCCGCTATGCCGAGTCCACCACCCCGGATTACTCTTATGTCACCAAGGACTTGAAGCGGGTCGGCATCCTGGCCGGCAGCATGGTGCTTGGGATGATCCTGTTGTTGTTCATCCTGCCGCTGATCTTCCCAGCGCTGTACGGATAATGGCCTACGTGCCAGAGCTGTTAACGAACACGGGCTGTCCATAAGAACTTGTGGACAGCCCGTGTTCGTTAACAGGAATGCTCTCATCAATGATTTGCAGGTTCGCCAATTTCAGGCTAAAATCTAGAGCATGACCACATCCGAGCCGCAAGGCCAATCTTCGCCCAACTGGGCCCAAAACACCAAGCTGATCGTCGGGCTGACTTTCATCGCCATCCTGGCTATCCTGCTCCAGCAATTCAACGAAATCGTTGGCCCGTTGATCCTGGCCTTTGTGCTGGCCTTTTTAATCCAGCCGATTGCGCGCTGGCTGAATATCAAAGCGCGTTTATCCTGGCGGTTTGCGGTCGGCCTGGTATTTATCGTTTTGGCGATCGTGCTGGCCGGGCTGTTTACCCTGGCGGGCTTTGCCACCGTCCAGCAAATTCAAAACTTGATCACCACCATTTCGCGCTTCATCGCTCAGCTCCCCCAGGTGATCTCCGATCTGACCTCCCGGCAGTTCAGTGTCGGCCCGTTTAATTTTGACCTTTCCGCTTTCGACCTGACCGCGATTACCAACCAGTTGCTCTCCTCGGCCCAGACCTTCCTCGGGCAGGTCGGCGGGCTGGTCGGCAGCCTGTTCACCGGCACGCTTACCACGCTAGGCCGTGTGATTTTCACCTTGCTGATTGCCTATTTTTTGCTGGTCGAAGGCGGCCAGGTGCGCGAAAACCTGGTTTATATTAATGTCCCCCGCTATGAATATGACATCCGCCGCCTGGGACGCGAGCTGACCCGCATCTGGGAAGCTTACTTGCGCAGCCAGGT
>CAZAGA010000443.1:0-1242 GCA_964484335.1 uncultured Anaerolineaceae bacterium | reverse complement strand
AGCGCCTCGCCAATTTGCGGCAGGGAGTAGTTGGATTCTTCGCGCAGCAGGTACATGGCAATTTGGCGGGGCAGCGCGACCTGTTTGCTGCGGTCGCGTCCCAGGATCCGTTCAACGGTCAAGCCAAAGGTATCGGCGACGCGGCGGACGATCTCATCCGGCCCGACTTCGCTGCGGCGCGGCAACAGGTCAGATAAGGCGGCGTCGACCAGTTGTGCGGTCAGCGGCAGGCCGCTCAGGTCGGCGAAAGCCGCCACGCGGGTCAGGGCGCCTTCCAGCTCGCGGATATTGGACTGCACCCGGCGGGCGATCAGCTCAATGATCGCGTTGGGCACCGGGCTGCCCATCCGTTCGGCCTTCGAGCGCAGGATTGCCTGGCGGGTTTCCAGGTCGGGCGGCTGGATATCGGCTGCCAGGCCCCACTCAAAGCGGGAGCGCAGGCGCTCTTCCAGGGTCACCATCGCCTTGGGCGGCCGGTCGGAGGAAATGACAATTTGTTTGTCCTGGCCATGCAGGGTGTTAAAGGTATGGAAAAATTCTTCCTGGGTCGATTCTTTGCCGGCGATAAACTGGATATCGTCAATCAGCAGGACGTCGATGCGGCGATATTTCTCTCGAAAGGCCTGGGTGGTGTGCGAGCGGATCGCATTGATCAGGTCGTTGGTAAACTCTTCGGACGAAACATACAGCACCTGCAGGCCGCGCCGGGCGCAGTGGTTGCCGATGGCGTGCAGCAGGTGGGTCTTTCCCAACCCGACCCCGCCGTACAGGAAGAGCGGATTATAAGCCTGGGCTGGTTTTTCGGCCACCGCTTGCGAGGCGGCATGCGCCAGCCGGTTGCTGGTCCCAACCACAAAATTATCAAAGCTGTAACGACTGCTTAAGGTCGAGTTCTGGTTCTGAGTTGCGCCTGGCAAGCTTTCATTAAACTCGGTATCTTCTTCTTCGGACGGTTTGACCGGCTCGAGCGGGGCCTGCCAGACCACAAAGCGGACTTCCACCGTGCGGTTCATGCTCCCAGTCAACAAACGGCTGATGGTACTGGACAGGCGACTCTGCAGCCAGTCGCGCGCATAGGCATTTTGAACACCGATAATGAAACTGCCATCCTCATAGGAAATCAGTTCAGCATCGCGTACCCAGGTATCAAAAGCCGCCTTGGGCATATCCATTTGGAGCTGGCCCATCGCGGCTCGCCAGGCCTGATCTGCTTTCATAACTGAATTCCTCCTCTCAAACCAG
>CAZAGA010000442.1:0-2921 GCA_964484335.1 uncultured Anaerolineaceae bacterium | reverse complement strand
ACATAGACATTGGGATCAACCACGGCCTCGAAGAGATACTGCTCGGGGGTAGTGGCTTTGCCAGTGTAGGCAGGATCTTGCAGGCGTTCGGCAGCCCGAGCGCCAATTCCGGGCTGGCTGTCGCTGGCGAGCCAGGCGGGGCCGGTTGGAGCCAAGATGTGGCAGGCGGTGCAGGCCAGGCTGGTTGCCAGGGCTTCGCCGTTAGCGACATCGCCGGTCGGGAGCTCTTTGGTGATCTCAACACCGACCGTTGGGCCCGCCGGTAGGCTGGGAACTTCAACCAGGGTGGCAGTCTCACTCCAGTTCATAATGAACGTGGCGATGCTGCGGATCTGATCTGGGCGGAGCGGGCCGCCGTACTGGTCCGAGAAGGACGGCATGGCTGGGTTGCCCTGGCCGGGGTATAGCTGGGGCCGGGTGGAAGCCAGGCGGCCGCTGGAGGCGGTGGCGACGATATAGTCTTCCAAAGCGCCAGACCAGCCGACGTCTTTGAGACGATTGTCAAAGAAATAGCGATCGTTGAGTGGCGGGCACAGGCCGGGGATGCCCTGGCCTTGAACGCCATGGCAGCGGCTGCATTGTGCTTCATACAGGGCGGCACCGACTTCGATCTGGCGCGCTTGGGCGGCTGCGGCATTGGCAGCCATTCTTTCCGGCTCAGTGATGCCGTAGTACAGGATCAGGGCACTGGTGGCCAGGATGGTCAGAATACCCAGAAAAATCTCGAGTTGAATGCGCTTCATGATGTCTCCTGCCCTCTCTTACTCTGAGCCGCGATCAGCGTGGATAAAAGCCTCACGACTGTATTCTTTATTCTGATTTTCGGCGTCCACCCAGGTGATGCGCAGGGTCACTTTCTTCAAATCTAGCTGCCAGTCTTCAATCACCATCGTGGCAGTCGTATCCTCTGGCAACTCGCCGGCTTCGATGTAACCGTTGATCTTCTCGGAGTAGGAAGTAAAGACTTCCTCGAGAGCCGGGCAACCAAAGTCCAGGTTCAAACACATGTCGGCGGTTGGGCTTTCATTGACAACATAGGCGCCGTTCTGAAGCTGGTCGAATGGGATTTCGTACACCGGGCCAGGGCCTTCCATCGGGATCAGGTCCTGAACGGTGCGGGTAGCTGGGTCTTGCTTAATGCCGTACTCGGGCAGGCCCATGTAGCTCAAGACAATCAGGGCGCCTACGGAAAGGATCCCCAGGCCGACCGCTAACGGGCGGCGGTACAGGCTGCGATACGGGTTGCGGTCGATATACGGGACAGCGATCAAAAGCACTACCAGGACGGTTGGCAGGATGATCCCCATCAGGGTCTTATCGCCCAGCTTGAGCATTCCCTGCAACCACCAGAAGTACCAGGGCGCTTTGGTATCAAGCGGGGTGACCTGTGGGTTAGCGACGTTCTCGAGCGGGGCTCGGTAGCCCAGCACAGTAATCGCCAGGACGAGCAGGAAGAGGCCCAGGCTGGTCCAGAAGATTTCGCTGGTAAACAGGTCAGGCAGGAAATCAACGCGCGTCTTGGCCCATTTCTTCTTTTCAGAGGTGGCATTGCCTTCTTCCGTGAAGGTGGCAGGCTGGGAAATGCCATGTTCACGTGAGACTTTGTAATAATGAATGCTGATGATCAGGATCGCCAGCAGCGGCAGCAAGACGACATGGAGCAGGTAGAACCGCAACAAGCCGTTGGCGGCAATGTCAGGCGAGCCACGCAGCAACAGGTTGACTTCGTTGCCAAAGAGCGGCGCAGCCTCAGCCATGCTGGTGCCGATCGTGACCGCCCAGTAAGCCAGTTGGTCCCAAGGCAGCAGGTATCCGCTGAAGCTAAGGAACAGGGTGATGCCCAGGAGCGCCAGGCCGGTCAGCCAGGTGAAGGAGCGCTCCTTTTTATACGAACCTGTTAAGAAGGTGCGTAGCATATGCAGGGTGGTGAAGATCACCATCCCCTCCGCACCCAAGCGGTGCAAGTCGCGGAAGAAGGCGCCAAAAGGCACGTTGGTCATCAGGTTTACGATCGAAGTATAGGCCTTCTCCGGAGAAGGTGTGTAGTAGATCATCAAGATCAGGCCAGTGAAAACTTCTATGAAGAAGAAGAACGTCGTCAAAAAGCCCAGGCGGAAGGTATGGGTGAAGATTGTGCTACCCAACTCGTAATAGCGTGGTCGGATATGAAAGAGGAAGCTGGTGGTATGAACTTTGTAGCGCGGGTTGGGTTTTTCAGTGGGTGGATCGCCGCGCATAATAGCGCCAAGCTCGGTGATACCCAGGCCGGCGGTAATGGCGCGAACGCGAGCGTCGAGCGCCTGGCTGAATTTTTTACGCATGTCTTGAAAATTGAGCGATTTGATCATCGATGGCTCTCCGAATTTGATTCTGGTCGGGCAGCGGATGGATTTGGTTTAACCGTGCGGCGCGCCTTGGATGCGCTTGCCGGTATCGATCAAGATTTCGGCGTTGGGGTCATCCGGAATCTGGAGCGGGTCGCCATTGGCATTGGTTTCAGCAATTACCTGGCCGTTTGAGACAACCTGGATGGGGAAGCGATCAAGGCTACGCGGGGCGGGACCAGCGATGAACTTGCCGTCTTTGGTAAATTGGGAGCCGTGACAAGGGCAGACGAAGCGATCAGCCTGGTCGCTCCAGCCGTACAAACAGCCCAGGTGGGTGCAGACCTTGTAGATCGCGGTGACGCCTTCCTCGGTTTTCGACATCCACAGTTTCACCTTGGGAAAATTCTGCGGCGCGTCACCGAGTTGAGGTAGTTCGGAGGCTTTACCGTAAGGGAAAACGCCGCCAAATTCGCCGGCTTTAAAGCGCGGCATAGAAAACAAGTAAGTGATGCCAGCCACATTCACGGTGAGAAAACCAAGGGAAGCGAGCCAGGCAAAGTTCAGGAATTCACGCCGGTTCATTTTCTTCTTTTT
>CAZAGA010000441.1:0-2924 GCA_964484335.1 uncultured Anaerolineaceae bacterium | reverse complement strand
CTTCCCACTGGACGACATGCAGCGGATTCACTGGACGATTTCATCGGAATACGCCTCTCGCTATGCGGCAATAGCCAGAGCGTAGCGCCGGGCAGGATAATAAACAGGGGGACAACAATGCTCAACAAAAGAATGTTTACAATTCGTCCCCATTTTTTCCGATATAAAGCGCCAAAGAAAGGTGCAGATAATATTAGCGCTGGAGCGAAGGACAATGCCAGCACCAAAGGTGCAGCTGCTAATTCAGTAGTTCCGATAATTATCGTGACAAGCGTAACGAAAACAAAACCGACTCCGATAACCCCTAAGATAATCGTGTAGATGAATAAGAAGGGAATATTCCGAAGGGTTACAAAGTTATCAATAAGAGTTGGTTTATCCATTACAACCTCCTCGAGACACTTGAATACCCGCCGTGATTTTTCTTCAACCTTCAAACCGCCTAATCACATTATACAGAAATATTCTTGTCTGAGATATTAATCCTTCGACTACGCTCAGGATACCTGGGCTTTGTGATATGATTGCGATAAATCCCATCGGAATGGTTAATAATAGAATGGATGACTTACAGGTTAAATACGAGCGCTTATTGGAAATCTTCCGCCAGTTGGGCAGCGCCGGGGTTGCCTTCTCCGGCGGGGTGGACAGCGCCTTGCTCGCCCAGGCTGCCTACACCGCCCTGGGCGAACAGGCGGTCGCCCTGACCGCCGATTCGGCTTCGCTGAAGCGCCGCGAGTTGGAAGACGCCCGCCGGCTGACCGAACAAATCGGGATCCGCTGGCAGTTGCTCGCCACTCACGAGCTGGAGGATCCCAATTACGCCAGCAACCCGCTCAACCGCTGTTATTTCTGTAAATCGGAAACCTTCAGCGTCCTGGCCGAGCGGGCGGTTGCGCTGGGCATCCGCTGGCTGTGTTATGGCGAAAACCTGGACGACCAGGGCGATCACCGGCCGGGAGCCAAGGCGGCGGCTGAGTTTGGCGTGCGCGCCCCGCTTAAAGAAGCCGGGCTGAGCAAGGCCGAGATCCGCGCCCTGGCCCGCCAGTTCAACCTGCCGGTCTGGGATAAGCCGGCTGCGGCCTGCTTGTCTTCGCGCTTTCCATACGGCGTTCAGATCACCCCCGAGAAGCTGGCCCAGGTTGAGGCCAGTGAAGACCTGCTCTGGGAGCTGGGTTTGCGCGATTGCCGGGTGCGGTATCACGCCGAGATCGCCCGGATCGAGACGCCGCTCGAGGCCATGCCCAGGGTGCTCGAGCATGCCAACCAGATCAGCGCCGGGCTGCGCGCCCTGGGTTTCAAATACGTGACCCTGGATTTAGCCGGATACCGGCGCGGCAGCCTGAACGAAGGACTGCTCCAGATCGAGACCGGGCAGACTCCCGCCGTCCAGGCTGCTGGCGAAGCGGCCTAATAGCGTTTCAAGGTGGTCATCGCCGGGGCCAGGCGGAACATCACCAGGCCGAGCGGCAGGCCGATGATCGTCAGGCAGAGCATGTAGGCCAGGATCATCCAGACCAGGCTCCACCAAAAACCGACCAGCAGGAAGTACAGTGTGCGCCAGAACCAGTGTATTTGCTGGACCGGCCGCACTTCAACCTGCACGCCCGCTGGCGTGGCCGTGGTGACGGTCTCCTGGCTGGGTGGTTGCAGCACCAGCAGGAAGGGCAGGTTGTTCACGATCCACAGGCTGAGCGGCAGGCCGATAATCGTCAGTCCTAAAAACCAGGCAATCAGGGTCGCCAGCCCGCCGATCCACCAACCAAAGGCGAGAAACCATAAACCGGAGAGCAGGCAGCCAGGGTTTTGGCTGCGTTTTTGTACCGTTATCGAAGGGGTAGTTGCAGACATTCGTAGCTCCTTGTTTGATTAAATCTACGCAAGGAGCTGCGAAAGGTTGTAATCGCTTAGCGCCCGGCAGCTTGTTGCTGGCGGTACAGATCGCGCAACAGCAGAATTCCGCCCGCGCCCAGGAACAGCAGGGCGAAAAAGAAACCTGCAAACGCGGCCAGGACCACGTTCCACCACAATCCAACTGGCTCGGTCTCGCCGCTTGCCAGGCCGCTCAGTGAGGCGACGACCTGCCCGAAGACCGGGAAGCCCAGGGCGGCAGCCAGGCTCCAACTGATCCAGCGCAGCCGCAAGTGCGCTCGCCAGGCCGCCCAGATCAGCAGCAGGCCGCCCAACAGAGCAATCGGGAAATATTCCGCCGGGAGCAGGTAATCGAAACGCAAATCGCCGCCTTCGATCAGGCTGAGGGCGGCAACCAGCACGGGCAGCAGGGTTGGAAACCAGACCAGCAGGGCGCCGAAGATGGCCAGGAGATTGGTCAGGGAATTTTTTGATTGCATGGCTTTTCCAGGTTCGTGCAGATCACAAGATGGGCAGTTCAATCCATGAAGCGTGCTGGCTGTTGCGGAAGACCGTCCAGCTCAGCTCGCCGGATTCGGGCAGCCGGGGGAAGGTCTCCCGGTCGTGTCCGGCCAATCCCAGGCGTAGGCGATGTCCGGCCTCGATTCGCGCCGCCACCGGCAGGCAGGCCAACTGAATCTCGGCTAGTGCGCCGGGCTCCAACGGCCAGGCATCCTCGCGTTTGCAAGAATGGTACGGCCCGAGCGGGGTATAGGGCGGCTGGTTGCTCACCCGGCGATGCAGGGCGCGCAGCAGGCCTTCGGTCAGGTAATAGATCTGCCCGTCCGGGGCGATGTCTTCCAGGTAAGCAAAAATAGCGCAGTCCTGGGCGCCGCACGCTAGCTCGAGGTGCAAGAGCGGGCTGCCGCGCAGCTCGAGCGGTGCCTCGAGCGGCGGTGTCAGGTAGCACAGCATCTGGTCGGCTGCCTGGGCGCGCCCCGCATAGGTCACCGTCTGATTGCGCATCGGGCTCAGCTCCCACCAGCGGTTGAGCAGGCCGCTGCTGGCCTGGA
>CAZAGA010000440.1:0-2933 GCA_964484335.1 uncultured Anaerolineaceae bacterium | reverse complement strand
GCTCGGCGACGCGCTTTTGCAAGGCCGCCAACTCGGCGAAATGTTGCGCTTCAAGGGTGGATGGCTCATTCATAAATGGAGGTCGATTTTTGTCGCCTGGGGCGGGAGGGGGAGCGTTTCCACTCCGCCGGGTAGACTGATTTGCTGGTTCGGCTGGCCTGCCTGGCTGGTGATTTGGAGGCTGGCTGGCAGCCCTGCCGATTCGGCGCGCGGGGTGACTTTGTGAGCCCAGACTTTCACCTGGCGGATATGCTGGAGCTCAGCCGGGATTTGCAGGCTGGCCGATTGCAGGGATGCCAGGTTGGGGAGTGGCTCGCCGGGTCGAATTTCCTGCTCAGGCGCTCCGGAGAAGGACAGCGCAATTGGTAAGTTGGCGGCCTGGCCGGAGGCTACGACCGAAAATTGAGCCGTCTCGCCGGGGCGTTGGTCATCGCGCAGCTCAAAAACCAGGCGCGGCAGGAAAGCGCCGCGCCGCAGCATTAACCAGGTGACGATTAATGTAAAGACGCCCACCAGAATGGTGACCAGGCGTTCCAGAATATTCGTGTAGATGTAAATCCCGTAGAAGAAAATCAGTCCCAGGTAAACGAAAAAAATAGCCGCCGCGACAAATCGGTCGCCGAGGAGCTTGATCACCAGGGCGGGTACGTAATCGCCTTTCTTCCGGCTGGCGAGGAGTAATAGAAGCGGATAGATGCCACCCATCAAGGGCAGGGAGATAACGCCAACAAATCCCAAGAGCCTGGCGAAGTTGCCACTCCCGGAAAACGCCAGCCACTCGGACAGGAAAAAAACGCCGACCAGGGGCAGCGCGCCGATGACATCGCGTGCCCGGCTGCCCGGCAGCGGACGGCGAAAACTTTTGAAGAATCCAGGTAGGAACTCCTGGGTTTGAAAATACAGCGCCAGCCCGACCAGGACAGAAGCCATGCCCAGGCTGAGGATGACGAATAAAGAACCTAACCAATTAATCCATGGGCTGATTTTTTCTGCCAGGGGAATTAACACGGTGCTGGTTTGACCGGCCAGCTCCTGCGGCGAGAGCGCCCCGGTGATTACCACCAACCACAGGCAACTGATGATGATAGCCAGGCCGATCGCTGCCCGTGCGCCGCGGATCCAGGATTGAGCGCCTGGATCGCGCTGGATGACCGTGCGTCCAAAGCTGGCAACCAGCATGTGGGAATAAAAATTCGATAGCATGACCCCCAGGATCGATGTCCACGCCGCCAGGCCGGTGGCTTGGCCCTCGGCTGCCAGGCGACTCATGTTTTCGGGATTGAAAGCCGGGACGATCAGCAACAGGGTGAAGGCCAATAAAACCAGGTTGATCAGTCCGATGACCAGCGTCGAGGCGACGGTTGAATTGAAGGATTTTCGGGACAGGAAATAACACCCAATCCCAAACAGCAGGAAAATCCACAATTCGGCTGGCAACGCGCTGGCACCTTCCAGCGTTCCACCCACCCCCAGGTAGAAGATGATCATGACCAGGAAGCTGTTGGCGAACATCACAATTGAGAGCAATGGCACGGCGGAAGGCCCGAGAAAATCGTTCACCAACTGGCCCATGAAACCCAATCCATAGCGCATGATCCCGCTGCGAGCTACCGTTTCCGCCAGGGCTGTGGCAGTGAACATATTCACCAGCCCGAAGAAAAGGATCAGCGCGATGGCCCAACCGATGCTCACCCCAGACATGGCGATCGGCAGCGCCAGCAAGCCGGGTCCGATCGGGATCGTCAGTAGAAGGGCGACCCAAAAAGGCGGCAGCGACTCGATCCGCTCCGCCAGTGCCGCGCGGCTCCAACGCAGCCTTTCGCGGAAACTAACCTGCGGTTTGTAGATCGATTCCAGCGGTGCCTTATAGTAGCCCTGGTAAGCTTCCTTGACCGGGTTCTCGTCCAGCCCTAAGACGGAGCGAATACCGGGCAGTTGGGAGGGCAGCAAGGGATATCTTTGGGCCAGCATATGGGCGATGACTGCGTTAAGCGAGGGGTCAGGTTGGACGGGCAGGAGCGGAGCCCAATATGGGCTGTAGCGTTCCAGGTCCTGGATGGTAATCGTCTGCGAAAAATCCCTGCCTTTCGCCACCGCATCCAGGAAGGCGTGTTCACGTTCCTGCAGGGCGCTGCCGGTCAAATAGTAGGCAGCAGCCGATTGTTGGGATTCGAGCACCAGGTGGGCGGTCCTGCTCTCAATCGCAAACAGGATCGTGCTGGCGCGCCGTCCTGGCATGCCGCGCAGAAGCTCATCAGCTGAGAAGAACGAATTTTCCGACATTTCCGGTGAAACCATCCTTTTTTCTAGCTCTCGATCGGGTTGAACCTTCCAACACAGCAGCCTGTTTTATCCAGGGATTGCGGTGGTTTATCCGAGCATTGCTGCGACTTCGCGATAGCGCTCTGCAATGGTGTGAGATGGGTAATGGATCGAGAAAATGCCCCGGCTGGCGAGTTCCATCATTTCATCGGCGTGGGGTAGAACGGCCGCGACCTTGCAATTGTAGGCCTGGCGGACTTTCTCCGCCAGCGCTCCCGGCTCCAGGCTGGCAGGCGCTTTGTTGACCATCAGCAGGATATTGGGCACTTTTAGTTCTTGAGCAATCCTGACGGTGACGCCGGTTCCTTCGTAATCTTGTTGGTCTGGGCGGAGGACGATAATCAGGGTGTTGGAAATCACCAGGGAGAGCAAGGTTTCTTCTCCCAGGCCAGGATGGGTATCAATCAACAGGTAATCCAGGTTGAGCTCGGTGAGCAAGCGCCGGAAGCCCTCAGTCAACTGGCGGGCGTCGTAGCCTTCGCGCATCACCCGGGTGATCTCGCCGGGCTTAATACTCGAAGGGACGAGAAAAATCTTACCGGATTTTTCTTGGACAGCTGGTGGGGTGACCTCCAGGGCAACTTTAGCAATCGGTCGCCCATGCCATAAAA
>CAZAGA010000439.1:0-2934 GCA_964484335.1 uncultured Anaerolineaceae bacterium | reverse complement strand
ATGATCTGCTGGACGACCGTCTCACCCGGGTCCAGTTTCGAGAGAAAATCGACAGCCGGGGGAGGTTGATCGGGATGAGGCACCAAGGCTGTATGCATAGCATGCCGAGATGAATCGGCGGTCAGGATGATTTTGCAGATCGAGCGGTCGGATTGCCGGGTGACCAGGTCCAGCCCGCTGAAATCCTGATCATCCAGGTCATCAATCAGGCGAACGTCAATCACTGCCAGCGGCCACCAACGGCTGGCGAGGGCCTTGCGGGCTTCGTCTCGGCTGGTAATGACATCCACCGTATACCCCCTGTCGCGCAGGTACCACAGCAGGGCGTCGATCTTATCCGGTTGGTTTTCGACAAACAAAATCCGTTTTCGCTGGGACGGCATCATTTCAAGCCTCGCAGGATCATTTAAACCAAGACCTTATTCTTCACGAGTGGTAACCAGCGGCAAGTACAGGCTGAAGGTCGTACCGGCGGGCCCAGTATTCGCCAGTTGAATCGAGCCGTTCATCGCCCGCAGCACCAGCCAGGAAATCAGCAAACCGAATCCCTGGCCGCTTTGATCTGGTCCATGGACACGGGGGCCTTTGAACAGGCGCTGGCGAACCCCCTCGGGTATCCCGGGCCCGAAATCTTGGAAATCGATCCGGACCTGGTCGCCAACTAGTTGAGTGCGCAAGATGATTTTGCGGGCGGGCCGGCCGCGCTGGAACTTGATCCCATTATCGACGACATTGCGCATGGCCTTCTCGAGGGCGATGCGGTTGACCCGCACCCAGCTCCCCGCCAATTGTGGGTCGAAATACACCTCCCACTCCACCGCATCGCTTTCATAACGGCTATTCCAGACCTCTACCCGATCGGCGAGGAGCTGGTTGATCTCGAGCCGGTCGGGCAGCTCCTCCGGCGAGAGCTTGAAGTACATCGACTGGTCGAGGATTCTCTGGCTGATATTTTGGATTACACTCAATTGCTTTTGGACAGCTACATCTGAAACGGCAGGCCCGAGCTTCTGAGCCACGTAACCGGCCGAATTACTAAGCGCCCGGGCATCGCCCTGGATGTCATGCGCCAGGGTGCTGCCGAGGATGCCGGTCCAGGCGACCGCCGAGCTGGCAGCCAGCTCATCTTGTTTTTCCTCCAGCTCACGCTGCTGCCGGGCAAGCTGCATATAGGTCTCAGCGTTCTTGATCGCAATCACAGCCTGCTGGGCCAGGATTTGCAAAGCATCAACATCAGCCTGGTTAAAGGCATCGGCTCGCTTATGCTCAATATTCAACACGCCGACGACTTCACCAGCCCGCACCAAGGGCACGACCAGCTCGGAAAGGGTGTATTGGGAGAATGGCAGGTAATCCGGATCCAGCCGAACATCGGAAACAATTTTGGGCGCCTGGGTCAGGGCCACCCGGCCGGTCACGCCGATGCGCCGCTCACCGCTGGGGGAAACGACGCCCTCCAACAAAGAAATCCGCTCGCCGATTTTTCCAATCAAGTAGGGATAATCATCGCCCGGGTAGACGTTGGTGAAAACCAGGGACGCGCCTTCTTTGAGCATGATCGTGCCAAAATGCGGCGGAGTGCCTTCGATTTCGGTCAACCTCACGGCCTGTTCAAGGATTAAATCGAGGATCTTCTGGCGGTCCAGGCTGGCGTTGATTGCGTTGCTGGCCTTTAGCAGGGCACTCAAATATTTCTGGCGTTGTTCAACCTGGTGGTACAAACCAGCGTTCTGATGGGCGACCGCGGCGGTGGAGGCGAGCGATTCGACCAGCTTCTGCATGTCCTGGTTGAAAGCGTATTTGCGGTCGCTCTCCAGGTCAATCACCCCGACCAGCTCGCGACCAGGGCCGATCAGGATCGGGACGACCATTTCTGAAGCGGTCGAGGCGACGTACGAGATATAGCGCTCCTTCCACTGGCGATCCTTTTTGACATCACCCACCCGTACACTGCGCCGGTGGCCAGCTACCCAACTCGTAATGCCTTGTTTGCCCTCACTATTTTGGGCAAAAGTCGCCAGGCTATCGGGAGGGATTTTCACTTCGGCGCCAAGAGTTAATTCGGGCGAGTTTTCGTCTTTGACCAGGAACCAGCCGCGGTCTGCCCCAGAAACCTCCACAGCAGCTTCCAGGATGATTTTCCGGACTTCATTCTGGTTCCAGTCGGGATTGCTGACTTTCTGCTCTGCCCGTTGCAAGCCGCGCAGCGCCAGTAATTGCGAAGCATACAGCGACTGGACCCGATCGACCAAGCGGTTCTTGTCAATGGCGATCGCAGCCTGGGTTGCAAAGGCCTGGATAGCCAGGATTTCATCCTCAGTAAAATAATGCTCGTGACGGAAGTTCACAAATAAAGCGCCGACCCATTCGGCCTGGGTCTCCAGGCGGATGCCGATGAAGGACTGGATCGCTTCGCGCTGTAAAAACCCAGCCGGAGCAGTGATTTTCAGCTTACGGTGACGGTCGCTGCCGCTAGACACTTTGTCTACGATCAACAATTCATTCCGCAGAACGATATCAGTCATGCTGCGGCGGGTACGTTCCTTATCGGTAAATTCTTCGGGCTTCTTTTTGTACCACAGGCCATTCGAAGCAATATTCTGCAGATCATAACGGCGGCCTTCTTTAAAGTAAGGATAAACGACCACACAATCGGCGCCGGTCAATTCCTGGGCGCTGTCGGCAATCACCTGGAGCACATTACGATCTGCATCAGCCACCGCCCCGCTGATGCGCTGGCCGATCGCCAGGAGCAGCTTTTGAGCGCGAAGCTGCAGGTCCAGGCGCTCGAACAACTCGGCGTTCTGGATCGCCAGGCCGGCCTGCCCCGCCAGGGCGTGCAGGCTGGAATAATCTTCCGGCTTGACGGTCAGTCCTGTGCAGCGGCCCATGGTCAAGATGGCGCGCAGCGCCCCGTCCATATCTTTGACCGCC
>CAZAGA010000438.1:0-2943 GCA_964484335.1 uncultured Anaerolineaceae bacterium | reverse complement strand
GACGAGACCTGGAAGAAGCTCACTGCCTCAGAATGAGAATTTGATGAATCCGGGCCAGACCTATTGACTTTCCAAAAAACTTCTCTATACTAAAAATAACAGGGCGTTCCAAGGAATTGGCCAACGACCTCCATTAGCGCTTGACCCAGAGTAAGGAACAGGCTAGAAGCCAGGATAAGTTTTACTGGCCCCGATCTGCAGTGAAATGCAGAAACCTGGAGCAAGACTGGGAAAAGCCCTCTCACGGTGATGAAATTTTCCAGGCCAAAAGGAGCCGTTCGCGAAACGAGCTACCCTAACCGGAAAACGGAGCCAAGAGAGACACCCCGTTCGACCTGCCCGGACTTCTTATCATCATCAGAGGCCCAGGGCTGAAAAATAGGGAAATAATGGAGCTAGTTTAAAGGTTACTTGGGACCCCTGTTACTTTTTGCCCCGAAATATCTCCGGTCGCAGCAAGCCCAGGTAGGGCAGGCTGCGATATTTTTCTTTGTAATCCAGGCCGTACCCCACTACAAAGCGATCGGGCAGATCGAAGCCACGATATTTCAGCGGCAGGTCAATGATCCGGTGATCAGGCTTGTTGAATAAGACGCACACTTCCAGGCTGGCCGGTTGGCGGGCGCGCAGGTTGCTCAGGATATAGTTCAAGGTCAGCCCGGTATCAACGACATCCTCGACGAAGATCACATGCCGGCCGGCGATCGGAATCTCCAGGTCTTTCACCATCCGAACTACTCCTTGCTCGCGCGACTCAGATGAATAGCTGGCGACGGCAATAAAATCGATTTCAGTCGGGATGCTGATTTCGCGCAGCAAATCGGCCATGAAAAACAGTACGCCTTTTAAAACGCCAACCAACAGGGGATTGCGGCCCAGGTAGTCACGTGAGATCGCCGCGGCGATCTGGCGGACTTTGTTTTGGATCTCTTCGGTTGAGATCAATACTTCCTGGATGTCTGCGGCCAAGGGTCGGAAAGTTTTTTGCTCGGGCTCGCTCATTCAAGCGCCTCCTGGGCCTGGCTGCCTTCGATCGCTTCCGCTTCTTCCTCCAGGCCAAACTTGATCATTAACTGGTGTAATTCACGCCGCTTCAGGAGCTTGATGTGGATTTTCGGGTATAACTCATTCATTCGGCGCAGCTTTCGGTTTTTGATGGTCGAAAGCTTCGGTCGTAGGGTGGTCAGCTCGATGTACAAATCCTGTTCGGGTAGGTAGAAATCGGGGGTAAAAGCTTCGCCGACGCTGCCGTCTGGGTTCCATTCGAGCGGGAAGGTGCGTGGCTCGTACTCCCACTTCAAGCCATAGTAATCCAGGATGCGGGCAAAGGTGCGCTCGGCCGGGTGGACAAACTGGATCGGAGGGGAAGGAGCTGCGTCGCTCATCTGGTTTGGAACAAAGGGAAGGGCCGTTTATTGTTTTTCGCGGGCGTGGAGTAAAGCCAGGATGAGCCGTAGTGCCTCTTCCAGGTCGACACGCCCGGTTTGGATCACCAAGTCGTAGTGGATAGGATCGTTCCAGTCGATCCCGTAGAAGCGTTTAAGGTAATTCTTGCGAAAACGGTCGCTGGTGTCGACCTGGGCAAGGGCGGCTCGTAAGGGGATCGCCTGCCACTCGGCCACACGTTCGGCGCGCAACTCGCGTGGGGCGATCGTGCGCAGGTGGAGTACATCCGGACGACCGGCCAGGATCACTTGCCCGGCCCGGCCAATCAAGACTAGCTGGCCCTGCCCGGCCATCTCTTGCACCACCTGGTCAACCGCCTGGCGGTAGGCCAGGCAAGCTTCGGGGGAAGGGCAGGAACCGAGCAGGTTGAGCTCGTCAATCGCCGCTAGGGCTGCCTCCGGCGCGCCAGAACGGCGGGCAGCCTCGTTGATCACCTCACGCGCCGCCACGCGCCAGCCGAGCTGTTCCCCCAGCCGCCGGCCAATTTCCCGCCCTAGGCTGCCCATTTGGCGGGAGATTGTGATCGTCTGGCGGAGCTGGCTTGTTTTCATCCTGGCTGCTGGTGGGATTATAAAATCCGCTTCATCATCCGGGCCACGGCCTGGTAGACTGGCGAATCGCTCCCCAGCTCGACCAGTGGCCGGCCATTGGTTTCCAGGTCGATCAGCTCGTGGTCGTTTGGTACCGTCCCCAGCAAGGGGATGTCGATCTGTTCGACGCGCGCCTGCAGGGCTGGTGGAAGCTCGCCTTCTACTCGATTCACGATCAAGTAGGCTTTCTCAACCCGGATATCCAGCTCGCTGCGCAGGGCGGCAATTCGCTCGGCGGCAGTCAAGCCGCGCTGGCTGGGATCGCTGACCACCAGCATGTGCTGGACATCCCGGGTGGTACGCCGGCTGAGGTGTTCCATCCCGGCTTCGTTGTCGATAATCACGTACTGGTAATTCTTGCTGATCGCATCGATCACTTCACGCAAGTTATGGTTCACCGCGCAGTAGCAGCCTGGGCCCTCGGAGCGGCCCATGGCGATTAAATCAACCTGGTCTCCTTCGGCCAGGGAAGAGCGAATTTGGTAGTCCAGGTACTCGCGTTTACTCACCCCACCACTCAAAGCGCCCATCGCTGCGCCGCCTTCGAGCAGGGAGTTCTTGACCTGCGAAAGCAGGTCTTCGCGGATGTCTCCGACTGTCCATTCCAGGTCCAGGCCAAGCACCATGTTCAGGTTGCTGCTCGGATCGGCGTCAATTGCCAGGACAGTGGCGTTTCTTTCTTCCACCAGGTACTTCACCACCATGCCAGCCAGGCTGGTTTTTCCGACTCCACCTTTTCCTGCCAGGGCGATTGTAACAGTCATTCCGGTAACTCCTTCATTAGTGAAGCTTCCAGGTGGCTGGCCATCTGCTCGGCGGCCTGGCGCAGCGCCGGGACGTAATCATAAACGGCCACCCCGGTCCGGTCGGCTTCCTGGACGGCCAGGTCGGCCGGCAGCAAGCCCAG
>CAZAGA010000437.1:0-2948 GCA_964484335.1 uncultured Anaerolineaceae bacterium | reverse complement strand
CCGCCCACCCTGGACGCTCCAGGGGGAATACTGGTACTGGCTGAGCAGCGCCGGCTCGTCCAGGCTATTGATTCCAACATCAGGTTGAAGTTATTCGGTTTGTAAAGATCAAGTCAAAGCTCGATTGCTTCCTAGGAGAAACAAATATCCCACAAACGTGTGGAACGAACGATAAGAGTTCACATAATGGTTAAGAATCACGCGGAATAAAACACCTCATGACTTGATTAATCGATCTGGTTGATATCGATAGAGTTTTCCGTACACTGCTATCCATAAATAGCCCTGGCTATCTTCTGACATTGGGCTATAGCCGGTGGTGAATTTACACCACCTACCAGTCGAAGGGTCTAGATTCACTATACCACCATTAGGATCGGAAAACCAATACAAACCATTTGAGCTCTGGTACATTTGGTTTGGCCTACTCCAGCCATACTGGTTCTCAGGTGACACTGAGTTGCTGATGAAAACCGGCGAACGAACGACTTTGTGCCACATCGGATTTTTGGGATTGGAAAAATCCAACCATCCTCTGCTACATCAATATATGCTGGATACCTCCCTAATACCGTGATACCTTTTTGGAAATTGTATCCAACCGCCTCAATTTCGTTAAGACAATCTCCGTCCATGCAAGCTGCGGTTGTTGCTGCGGTTGTTGCTGTGGTTGCAGCTCCTGAAGTAAGCCATCCTGCTACGGTTCCTCCATCTGCATCGATAACTAGGCCCGCAGCGCCTGGAGCAAGTCGGTTGTTACATTTCGGCTGAGAGCCTGGATCACTGTCTCAAAGAGCGAACGCACCAGAAAGCAGGCGAAATCTTATCCAGCCTCAACGGGATACTATCCATACCGCAGCGCAAACTACTCAACATGCAACTGGCGCACCTGGAAGACTTGCAGGCTAATTTGCGGGAGGTCGAAGAAGTAATCTATGACAGCTTTTCCCAATTTCAGAGCTCAATCAAGTTGTTGAACTCAATCCCCGGAATTGATCTGACGGCCGCCTATGCCATTCTGGCCGAGATTGGCTATTATATGTCTGCCTTCCTGACAGCTCAGCACCTTTGCTCTTGGGCAGGCTTGGCTCCCGGAAACCACAAAAGCGCCAATATACAGAAGAAACAACGCGTGATGCCAGGCAATAACTACCTCAAAACGATCCTGTGCGAGATCGCTTGGGTCATTGCTTCTCACAAGAAGCTCTAGCTATCCACCTGGTATTGGCAGCTCAAACAGAGTACCGATGCCAAGCGGGCCATACTTGGCCTCCTAATCTATTTTCGTAGCAACTAAGGCCAAATTACAACTTAAGACCCAAAGCATCGCCTTGATCGCGGGAGGATAAAGCTACGCTGAGGAGCGGCCCGAACGCCTGCGAATGACTGTCGATAAAGTAGAGGGCAATTTATGCCTTCTATTCTCTATTTTTCTGTCGATAGTCATAAAGGCTAGACTCTCATTTGCTGATCCTACTATTAGCCTCCTAAGCCTGCATCCGTTTACAGTATAGTTTGCACTTCGCGTTACTTATTTTTGACCTGACAGGTAATCTATGCCCTTATTTTCAGGATCTAGGGGGCCAGCCATTGGCTCGAACCGGAAGTTTGTCAACCGATGCTGAAATGCAATTTTTATAATAGTTTCATTACAAAAAGAAACCATAGGATAAAGTACCTGGTCACGAAAAAGTGAACTTCCATCCCATGAACCGGATATCATATGAAAACTATTCAAAACTGCGGGGCGGGTTACGAGATGATGACATTCTGGACAGAATTTAACTGCCTTTGCACCGCTCGCTTCAAGATCGATCCGGCAACTCCCTTCAATTTCAACTCGGTAGTAATGAGGTGCTGGCAAGTCTTTTAGCCTGGCAGATTTTATCTTCTCAACTTTTACATCGTACGTATGAAAACAGCATACACCCGCTTCCTGCCATGCCTGAATCACCTTATCCGATACGATCAAAAACGGGTATGCGCCGCATCCGAGGACATCCGGGTATTTACTTCCCTTATCAAGCGTTACATCGAATGCTCCTTTTGGATAAGATTTAACAGAACCACACTTGGGACAAATTTGGTGAACAACTTCAGACCGAGGGTGGATACTCGCGGCCCAGGCAAAACCCCGGTTAGAGAAAGTATTATCTCCAAAAACATAAAAAGATGGACTGCACATCAGTGGCTTGGGTACCTCCCACTATCCAACAATTCCTTTAGGTAATCGAATACCTGTTGACGCGAAGCATTAGGATTATTTCGTATAAACGAGCGCCAAGCTTGAGCATACTCGTATGTCCACCTCTGGTGCGGCCCCTGAGGGCTACCGGAAACCCAACGTCCAAATTGCGGATCGTTTACATCCAAACCACGCCCAGGACCAGCAAACCAGTCTCTAAAATCCCACGGTAAATTATGGTGGACCTGCGGATTCAGCATTCCCATTGGTGCGTTATTCCCCAACCTTTCCATTGCACCTTTGAGTCCGCCCCTATAGGAAGGCGGATTTATTGCCCTGATTATCGATTCACCAGCCTGTTCGGCTGCATTATCTAAGGCCCTGGCTGCATCCGCCGCATCATCCATTCCCCCATTCACAAATGGGAGTATCCCAAATAAGATATCTGTGCCGCCACAGTGGCCGCTCAAACAGTCTACCCCGGTATAAATCCAATCTACTTGATCTACAAACCGCAATGCCGCATCTCCGACTGCTGCAGTAGTTGGATCTACCTCGTAGGGCCCAGTGTCCCCGGGGATTGTTGCGATAAATATCAGTATGGGGATTAAAAGCCAGGGGAAATGGCCCGTAGTGTCGGTGTACTTTAAGGGATTTTCTCGGACATACTGGTAGCGATTCCAATCCAGGGAATTATATGGGTCAGGTATTATGCTATCCGGTTGAGTGAACCGGCTAAGAGCAGGATCATACCACCTGGCAT